>SLNU01000358.1 GCA_007132865.1 Bacteroidales bacterium
AGGAGGAAACGAATTTTATGAACAATATCCGTGACTTTATTCATGACGGACGTATTGATTCTGCGAAGTCCCTCTGCCGCAACAACCAGTCACCCATCAGCCGCATGATTGCCAAGGGAATTGTCCGGATCGGCAGGCCGTTGAGTGATATCAATGCCGCGATAGAAAATGTCGGCAAACTGGAAGTGTCCAGCCTGGAAAAAAACATTGCCGTATTGGCTACCGTGGCCGGGGCGGCGCCCATGCTTGGATTCCTGGGAACGGTAATTGGCATGGTTCGTGCATTCTATAATATGTCCATGGCAGGAAACAACATCGATATAAGCCTGCTGGCCGGAGGCATTTACGAGGCCATGATTACCACGATCACCGGACTGACCGTTGGGATCATCGCCTTTATTTGCTACAACATCCTGGTGGCTCGCATCGAGAAGGTCGTGTTCATGCTGGAAGCCCGGGCCACGGAATTCATGGACCTGCTGCACGAACCTGCCTCCTAACAGATATACCACATGGCTATCAAAATAAGAAATACACGCAATGTTCAGTTCAGCATGGCTTCCATGTCTGACCTGGTGTTTCTGTTGCTGATCTTTTTTATGCTGACCTCCACGCTCGTGGCGCCCAATGCCATCAAGCTGCTGCTTCCCAGCAGTGAGAGCCGGACCATGGCCGCGCAGACGGTCACGGTATATGTCAACGAGCAGAACCTGATTTTTCTGGAAGAAGAACCGGTGGACCTGGAGCTGCTTCATATGGGGCTGGTGCGGAGACTGGCAGGGGAAGCGGAAGGCTCTGTCGTGTTGCGCGCACACCATACGGTCCCGGTTCAGCATATCGTGAATGTGATCGATGTGGTAAACAACATCAACAGTGCCAGCCAGACCAGGCACAAAGTGATTCTGGCAACCCAACCCAGCAGATAATTATGGAAGACATCCGTAAAAAAGACAACCAAAGGGCTTTAATCGGCACGGCCATATTCCATGCCTTCCTGCTGGTGTGTTTCTTTTTTTTCGGATTGTCCACCCCGCTGCCACTTCCCGAAGAGGAGGGGGTGCTGGTGACCCTGGGTTATCTGGATGTGGGTACCGGCAATGTGCAGCCGCTCTCGGCCACACCGCCGACACCGGATTCCCGCCCGTCTGTTCCGGCATCGCCGGCAGAGCAGGTGGTCACCCAGGATACCGAAGAATCTGTTCGTTTGCCCTCTGAAACCACCGCACCACCAGCCGAAAGGACACGGCCCGAATCCCCCCGCAGAGAGACCGCCACCCCACCAGTGGAAACAGCCCCTGAGAGGCCCGTAGAGGAACCGGCCAGGCAGGTAGACCCCAGGGCGATATTCCCGGGCTCCGATCAGCGCAGCACAGAACGCCAGCAACAGGGCGAAACGGGAGACCCCGGCAGCCAGGGACGGCCCGAGGGGTCCATCACCGGTGAGGGGTATATAGGATTCGGACAGGGAGGGATTGAATACAGCCTGGCCGGCCGAAGGCATACCAGCGTCCCAATTCCTGATTACAACATTGCAGCCGAAGGAAGGGTGGTGGTCGCCATCACCGTAAACCGCCAGGGACAAGTCGTTCGTGCGGCTCCCGGAGCACGCGGAACCACCACCTCCAACCAGGCACTCTGGAATCTCGCCAGGGATGCGGCACTAAGGGCCCGCTTCGATGTCAATATGGATGCCGCTTTGGAGCAGCAAGGCACCATCACCTACAACTTTATCCGGCAAAACTAAATGACCTACAGACAGGCCATCGATTACCTGTTCAGTCAATTGCCCATGTTCCAGCGGATCGGTCCCGCAGCCTACAAGGCCAACCTGGACAACACCCTTGCATTAAGTGAATACCTCGGACAGCCGGAGCGCCGTTTTCAGTCCATACATATTGCCGGGACAAATGGGAAAGGGTCCGTGGCCCATATGCTGGCTTCCGTTTTGCAGGAACACCAGCTGCGGACGGGCCTGGCCACCTCCCCGCATTTGAAGGACTTTCGGGAGCGCATCCGCATAAACGGGGAGATGATCCCGAAGCGTGCGGTGACTGCCTTTGTAAAAAAACACCGCCATTTCTTTGAGCCCCTGAAGGCCTCCTTTTTCGAGATCAGCATTGCAATGACGTTCGATTATTTCGCACGCAGCCAGGTAGATGTGGCAGTGGTGGAAACAGGGCTTGGCGGCAGGCTGGATTCCACAAACATCGTCCGCCCCAGCCTGTGCATCATTACCGGGATCCATTATGACCATACGGCCCTGCTGGGGAATTCGCTGGAGCAGATTGCCACCGAAAAGGCCGGCATTATCAAGGAAGGGGTGCCGGTGCTTATCGGCAGGGAACAGCCGGAGGTGCACCATGTGTTTGAAAAAACGGCCCGGCAGAAAGGGGCGCCCCTTTTTCTGGCGTCAGACCTGGTTAAATTGCTGCCTGATGTGGAAGCATTACCCCTTTCCAGGCTTCTGCCTGATGCGGACACGGGCCTGAAAGCCGCCGCGGGGACTGCCGGGGGTTCTGCCATAGGTTCGGAGCTCCTGCAGCAGTCTTTGCCGCCTCTGCAGGAGTCATTCCCACACTTGCAGGAACCACCACACCTGCAGGAATCATTCCCACCCCTGCAGCAGATCGTGACGGAATCAGACTGGGGACATGGAACAAGGTTTGGTTGTGACTTGCTTGGCCACTACCAGAAGGAGAATATGCGGACCGCATTGGCAGCTTTGCTGATCCTGGCCAGGGAAGGAGAATACCAGCCAAATGTTGGGAAGATCGGGGTCGGACTGGCTTCGGTGCGACGCAATACCGGGTTTGCCGGGCGCTGGCAGGTGATGGGCCACCAGCCTTTGACGATTTGTGACACTGCCCATAACGTGGAAGGGATACGGGTGGTGGTCAGCCAACTGAAACTGTTGGTACATG
>SLNU01000289.1 GCA_007132865.1 Bacteroidales bacterium
GCAACCTCATTTTCGCCCCCATCCAACAATTTTCGCTCGTACTGGTTGTATTTACCGGGTTGTGGAACCGCATCCACCGTAAAACGACCTGGAAAGGCAGGAATGTAGACATGGCAAACCGCATTATACTTTTTCTTTTTTTCGTCGGATGGTTCTCCAGCCAGGCCGTTGCACAAGCTGACCATGAGATGCGCGAGCGTTACCAGAACCAGATCTACGAGGCCTATGTGCTGAACCGCATGCCCCAGTGGACCAACACCCTGCGGTCGATGGAGGCTGCGTACGTCCGCCGGCCCGAGCCCGCGCTGCTTTACGATATTTTGCTGGCACAATACGGACTGATCGGATATTACCTGGGATCGGACGACAAACGGCAGGGGGAGTACCACCTGGAGCGTGCCGAGAAAAACCTGGAGGAGCTCACAAAATACCCTGCTTACAAGTCCAGCGCCCTGGCCTTCGAGGGGGCCTTCATTGCCTTCCGCATCACCCTGCGGCCGATTCGCAGCGTCCAGCTTGGTCCGAGGAGCTACCGCCGCATCGACGAAGCCCTGGAAGCAGACCGAACCAATCCCAGGGTCTGGATAGAAAAAGGCAATGCCGCCTTTTTCACTCCGCCCATTTTCGGTGGGTCAAAAACCGATGCCATCGAGCACTACTCCACGGCAATCCGGTTGATGGAAGCCAAAATGCCCAACAATTACCGCTGGCTTTACCTGAGCACCCTGGTTTCTCTGGCCAATTCCTATGAGAAGACCGGGGACCTGAGCAGTGCCATCCGGGTACTGGAGAAAGCCCTGGCTTTTGAACCGCGGTTCAGCTGGGTGAAGGATGAAATGCTTCCCGAATTCAGGACCAGGCAATAGCCTTCCCGCTTGCGGAGACCAGGTGCATCTTGGGTATGGCGGTGATTTCCCGCTCGTTTTCATCCGACGGATATCGTTTTTTTTGTATATTTAGAACTGGTAGCCCCCTGTGGGTACCTCCAAATTGTAATCGCCATGATGAAAAAAGCCATATTAGCCACTGACCTTTCACAGGCATCCGATCTGCTGCTTGACTGCCATCAGCAATACAAGGCACTCGGCGTGGAGGAGATCATTCTTTTCCATGTGCCGACCATCAGTTTCAACTACATGGAATACAGTGGGTATTCGATGCGGGTGCACATTGAGGCCCGCATGATCAATATAACCAACAAGCTCAAGGAGGCAGGCTTCAAGTCGAGCTACATGTTCCGGGAAGGCCTGCCTTCGCAGGAGATCATCGATTTTTCCAACGAACACCCTGGCTCTCTTATCATCATCGGAAGCAAGGGACAGGGCTTTTTCAAGCGCAACCTGATTGGCAGCACAACCCTGAGGGTCATACAGCAAAGCCGCAACCCGGTTTTGATGGTACGGGTGAAAAACCTGGGTGAGAACCCGGCAGGAGAGGCGATGTGCGGACTGGAGAGCAAGGACTTCACAAGAAACGGGCTGTTGCTGACCGACTTTTCGGAGAATGCCGTGCTGGCCATGAAATACGCCGGAGAACACCTTGTAGACCGCCTGCAAAACATTGCCATCATGCACGTGCAGGACCGTGTCATCATGAGGCACCACGATCAGAAGGCCATAGATAAATTCAATGAGATAGATTCCCGCCGCATGCAGGAGCTTACCATCGAGCTCCGCCGCAAAACCAATGCCCCGGTGCGCTGCGTGCTGGTTGGCGGAGGAGTTGTACCAGAGATCATGCGCGAAGTCAAGCAACAGGATATCACCCTGATCGTCGCCGGCACCCACGGAAAAGGCTACTTCAATGATATGGTACTGGGCAGCACCGTTTTCGCCATCATTCAGCTTGTAGAGACCAACTGCCTGCTCATTCCCCGCGAGCAACCGGCAGAGGAGGGCATTTCCACCAAAGAGGACCACGCGTAGACTTACCTGAAATAGTCGCAATCCTTTAGCTATTAAAGCGCATGCGCTTTACTAATCCTTTCCGAGTCTCTGGAGAAGGGACCGAATAATTTTTTTTCGACGATATAATTTGGGATTACTTCGTTCATTTTGTTGCTTTATCGCAAAAATAGGTAAAAAGAGTAGTCTATATAGGCCCTTTTGAATATAAACATAATTAAAAATGAGAAATTCAATATGATGGAAATGCCAGCAATTGAAGTCCGCGGTCTTTCGAAGCGTTTTTCCGGAAAACCTATTTTGGACAATGTGATGCTGACAGTTGAGGAGCGGGATGTTTTTTTCCTCCTGGGCCCGAATGGAAGTGGAAAAACAACCCTGATCAACTGCCTGCTTTCCCTTCTGAGCATTGATAAAGGAGAGATTACTCTGTTGGGCAGTAAAGACATTGAAAAAGCAAAAATCAGCATTGGTGTTGTATTGGAAGAGGATGGCTTTTTCGGGGATATAAGCGTGGAAAAGACTTCAGGTTTCAGATTTAAACGCAAGGTTTGACAGCATCGATGAATTTTATTTTTCATTATAGCATAGTTACCAACTTGGTAACTTTTTATTATCTTTGTAAAGGATTGAACACATGCGGGTAATTGCAAAAAGGATCCTAAGGGAATTTTGGGAAAAACATAATGATTCGGAGGAGCAATTAAAAACGTGGCATAAAGAAGTTTTGAAAGCAGCCTGGGATAATCCTTCAGAGATAAAAAACAACTATGCCCATGCAAGTATCCTAAGAAACGGACGTGTGGTTTTCAATATATGCGGGAATAAGTACAGATTGATCGCTGAGGTCAACTTTTCAAGAAAATGGGTCTTTATACGCTTTATTGGGACCCATGATGATTACAATAGAATTGATGCAAATAAAATATAACAATATGGATATCAAGGCAATTAAAACTGAAGCGGATTATTCTCAGGCATTAAAGAGGCTTGAGGAAATATTTCATGCCCCCGAAGACACGCCCGAGGGTGATGAGGCAGAAGTTCTGTCTATCCTGATTGAAAAGTACGAGGACAAACATTATCCAATCGGACCACCAGACCCTATAGAAGCAATAAAGTTTAGGATGGAGCAAACTGGAATGAACAATAAGGATTTGGCTGAAATCATTGGTTATAAAAGCCGGGTTTCAGAAATCTTCAGCCGAAAGAGAAAGCTGTCGCTGAAAATGATTAGAAACCTTCATGAAAAGCTGAAGATCCCATACGAATCATTACTCTCAGATTACTAATGCAGCCACCATGCCACTAATAGCAATAATCAAAGTTGCCCTGGGCATGACAAAGAAAGAATATTTTTCCGGGAAGATATTTCTGGTTCTTCTGCTGGGCTTCGGAATCCTTGTGCTGAAATCCTTTATTTTCATTGTATTTGGTCTCGCTTTGTTTAATCTCCCATTCAATGAGCTGATCCTCGCACTCGCTGATATTAATATGTTTTTCTTTTTTGTCGGATTGGTATATGCAGGTTTTTTTGGCATGGCATTCATTTCCGCTTTCAGAAACAGGAGCATCGGACTGGTGTTCTTCCCCATATGGATGCTTACTGAAATTTTTATTCTGGCTTTTTCGCTTTCCGGCAGAGTGGTGATTAATCACATTCTATTCCCGGGAATTGCCGGATGGCAGCTTCAGACAACAACCAATACGGAACCGGTGGTTTTGATTGTGGTCATCGCTTACTTTGCGGTTTTTACTCTCTCCTCTTACCTCGGCCTTACCCTTCGGGAAGTCAGAAAATAATTAACTAATATTTTAGTTGTTAAACTAGTTTTTTAGTTTATATTTGCATCATGGCATCAAAATAAGCATCAGAACTGTCGTCTTTGGCAGGGTTTGTGATGCTTTAACAGAAAAAAACAGATGACCATGGAGCATTTTTTACTGTTTATACTTAGGGCCGCTTTGTACCTGCTGGTATTATCCGCCGGGTATTTACTACTTTTCCGCAAGGAAAACCGCCCTGCCTTCAATCGCTTCTTTATCCTGGGTTCCTTTGCATTTTCATTGCTGCTGGCAGCCATCCCCGGTTTGTCCATGTTCGGGTCCGCCGCCGCAGGAGCAAACTCCCAGGTCATCATGCTTCCCGAGTTTGTTTTCACGGCCGCCGAGGGATCGTCAAGGGCTTCCGAAACGCTGGTCCGGCAATTGATTTCCTTTGACTTCCTCCCCTTGCTGGTTACCATACTTAGCGGACTCCTCGTGCTAGCCACGCTGGTCAATCTCTTGCGCATCATCTGGCTAATCCGGAGCAAACCCCTCATCAGGAAGGATAGTATGCACGTGGTGTTGCTAAATGAACAGGCAAATACGTTCTCCTTTTTTAACTATGTGTTCGTTCCGGGCAAGATCATTGGCCACGAGCATTTCGCGCAGGTGCTTGCCCATGAGCAAGCCCACTGGCAGCGCGGGCATTCCTGGGACATTCTGTTCATGGAGATGATGAAAGTGCTTTTCTGGTTCCATCCTTCCTATTATTTCCTTCGCAAAGAACTAACCGCCCAGCACGAGTTTGAGGCCGATGGGATCACCTGCCGCAGCGTACCGAAGACCGACTACCAGCAAACCCTGCTAGACTACACACTTTCCGGGACCTTGGTCCCACTTACCAATCCATTCAATATCTCACTCATTAAAAAAAGAATTATCATGATGAACACACGCACAAACCACTCAAAATCCAGCATTTGGATAAAAATGCTCGCATTGATCCCCGTTCTCTCGCTTCTGTTTGCCATTCAGTCCTGCCAGGACCAGGCAGAACCGACTGTGGAACCCGCTACGGAAGCCATTGCAGAACCCGCTGCGGAAGCCCCTTCGGCATATGTAGAAAATGTTGAGGGTGAAGTTTTTAATATGGTGGATGATTTCCCGGTTTTCTCTGGAGGTGAAGAAGGCCGCATTCGTTTCCTCCAGCAGAACCTCCGTTATCCCGCGTCGGCCCGTGATGCGGGGGACCAGGGAACGGTATTTGTTTCGTTTGTGATACGCGATGACGGACGGATTGCCAATGTAAAAGTATTAAGGGGCGTCAGCAAAGCAATTGACGAAGAAGCCGTGCGCGTCGTGAAAATGATGCCCAGGTGGACGCCGGGAAAACTTGATGGAGTAGCTGTCAACACACAGTTCAACATGCCCATCCGATTTGTATTGCAGAAGGATGCAGAACATGCCACAATCGTGGTTGAGTAATATTGCGGACCATTTCTCTCGCAGACAAAGAACCCGGAGCCAAAACGCTCCGGGTTTTTTTATATCCCAATGCTTAATCCAGGTCCAACACACTTATTCAAGGTCCAGTACGATTGCCAGGTTCATGCGGACTTTCAGGGCATATTCCTCAGGGATCCTTCCGACTCTCTTTATCAACCGTTTATTGTCAATGGCCCGCAGCTGTTCCACCATCACATCACATGGCTGATTCAGACCACCCGTTCCCTCCGGCAGATACACACGCAAAATCATTGCATCCCTTTGCAATCGGGTGGTAATCGGACAAATAATCGTGGAAGGATGGGGAATGGCGTTCAGCAGGTCGGTCTGAACGACAAGCACCGGCCGGGTTTTCCCGGCTTCTTTACCGATCTGCGGATTCAGATCGGCTATCCACACTTCAAATTGCTTAATCTCCATCTCCGGTTTCCTCGAATTCTTTCAGCACCTGCATGGATTCTTTCCTGACCAGCCCGGATTCCCTTTTTAAAGCTTCCTCTAGTAGCAACCTTCGCTGAAAGCCATTGTAATAGTCAATGGCTTCATTGATGTACCGATTCCTGGGCTTTTTCAATTTCATCAGGATCTTTTCTGTTTCACTGAAAATGTCCCTGTCAATTTTCAAAGAGATTGTTTTCACTATATATACTTTTTATATACCAAAAGTATATACTAATTCAATATAAAACAAATGTCCGACAAAAAAATGATTGATTTGCTACCTTTGCATGTGAAAAAACCTTTTTGGCTATGTTAAGAACCCATCATTGCGGCGAATTGCGCCCGGAAGATATTGGAAAGGAAGTGGTCCTTTGTGGTTGGTTGCAGCGTTCGCGCGACCTTGGCGGCATGACGTTCATCGATTTGCGGGACCGGTACGGGATCACCCAGCTGGTTTTCAATATGGAGACCGATGCCGCGCTTTGCGAAATGGCAAGGGGAATGGGACGGGAGTACGTGCTTCAGGTGAAAGGCATGGTGACCGAGCGCAGCAACAAAAACCCCAAGATGCCCACCGGGGATATCGAGATTATGGCATCCGAGGTAAGCGTGCTGAATGAAGCCCAGACACCCCCATTTACGATAGAGGACCAAACCGACGGCGGGGATGAGCTGCGGATGAAATACCGCTACCTGGATATACGCCGCACCCCGGTGCGCCGCAACCTGGAGCTTCGCCACCAAATGGCCATTGAAACCAGAAATTACCTGAACAGCCAAAAGTTTATCGAAGTGGAGACCCCGGTGCTGATCAAGTCCACCCCGGAAGGGGCGCGGGACTTTCTGGTGCCTTCCAGAATGAATGCCGGGCAGTTTTACGCCCTTCCCCAATCTCCGCAAACCTTCAAGCAATTGCTGATGGTGGCGGGGATCGACCGCTATTTCCAGATCGTGAAGTGCTTCCGGGACGAAGACCTGCGGGCCGACCGCCAGCCGGAATTCACCCAGATCGACTGCGAGATGTCTTTTGTGACCCGCGACGATGTACTGGAGGCGTTCGAGGGACTGGCAAAGCATCTTTTTAAGTCCGTCAAAGGGATCGACAACATCACATTTGAGCGCATCAGTTACCATGATGCCATGCGATATTACGGCAGCGACAAGCCTGACACCCGCTTCGGAATGCGCTTTGTCGAATTGAATGAGCAGGTGAAGGGAAGCGGCTTCCAGGTATTCGACGATGCGGAGCTGATCGCAGGCATCAATGCCTCTGGCTGTGCAGGCTATACGAGGAAGCAGATCGATGAGTTGACAGAATGGGTGAGGCGACCACAGATTGGTGCCAAAGGGCTGGTCTATGCCCGCATCAACGAGGATGGCAGCATCAAATCCTCGGTCGACAAGTTCTATGACCAGGAAAAACTGAAGCAATGGGCCACGGCCTTTGATGCAAAGCCCGGTGACCTGCTGCTGGTACTGGCCGGAGATACCGGTCCAACCCGCAAAGCCCTGGGTGAGCTTCGCCTGGAGATGGGGAAAAGGCTCGAATTGAGAAATCCCAATGCCTTTGCCTGCCTGTGGGTGACTGAGTTTCCGCTCCTGGAGTGGGATGAAGAGGAAAAACGCTATTTCGCCATGCACCACCCCTTCACCTCCCCGATCAAAGAAGACATGGACAAGTTGAACACCGATCCGGGAACCGTCCGCGCCAACGCCTACGACATGGTCATCAACGGTGTGGAGATCGGTGGTGGTTCCATCCGCATCTTCGACCAGGGTCTTCAGGCAAAAATGTTTGAAGTGCTGGGATTTACAAAGGAAGAAGCCAGGCAGCAATTTGGATTCCTTATGGATGCCTTCCGTTACGGGGCACCCCCCCATGGCGGGATCGCCTTTGGCTTCGACCGCTGGTGCGCCCTGTTTGGAGGATCAGAGTCCATACGCGACTACATCGCCTTCCCGAAAAACAATGCCGGGCGCGACGTAATGATCGACACCCCGTCAAATGTCAACCCCAAACAACTCACCGAACTCAATTTGAGGTTGGCCATTGGACATTAGCTATTAGCCAACAGCCAAAGTCCAACAGCCAATAGCCAACATCCAATATCCAATATCCAACAGCCAATAGCCAACAACCAACAGCCAATAGCCAACAACCAATAGCCAACAGCCAATAGCCAACAACCAAAACCCAACACCCAACACCCAATGTTTTCCATCAACAATCTAACCGTCCAGTTCTCCGGAGAATCCCTCTTCGAGAATGTCTCTTTTATCATCAATAAGAGGGACCGGATCGGCTTGGTGGGGAAGAACGGGGCGGGAAAGACTACGCTGATGCGGATCATCACCGGGAAACTTTCTCCTGAGCAGGGCTCGGTTTCATCCCCTTCGGATGCAAGCGTGGGCTATTTGCCCCAGGAGATGCAGCTGCACAGTAAAAGGAAAGTGCTGGAGGAGACCCTGGAGGCCTTCGTGGAGCTGCGCAGCCTGGAAGAAAAAATCAAAAAGCTGACCGCCGGGATATCTACCCGCACAGACTACCACAGCGATGACTATCATCAGCTGGCGGGCAAGCTGGCCGAGGCCACCGAGCGGTACGACATGCTGGATGGTGCCACCACCGAGGCCAGGGCGGAAAAGGTGCTTGTCGGACTCGGATTCAGTCGCACGGACCTCAGCAGGCCCTTAGCGGAGTTCAGCGGTGGATGGCAGATGCGGGTGGAGCTGGCCAAGATTCTGCTGCAAAAGCCCGACCTGTTGCTGCTGGATGAGCCGACCAACCACCTGGACATCGAGTCCATACAATGGCTTGAGGCCTTTTTGATGGACTATCCAGGGGCGGTGGTACTGGTCTCGCACGACCGGGCTTTCCTGGACAACATCACTGAGCGCACCATCGAAGTGTCTCTGGGGAAGATCCATGACTACAAGGTGTGTTATTCCGATTACGAATTGCTCCGGGAAGAACGGCTTGGACAGGAACTGGCCGCATATGGCAACCAGCAGCGGCAGATTGCCCAGATCGAACGCTTCATCACCCGCTTCCGGGCCAAAAACACCAAGGCCAAGCAGGTCAAGTCAAAGATCAAGATGATCGAGAAGATGGAAAAGGTGGAGGTGGAGGCATTGGATACCAGCAGCATTCATTTTCGTTTCCCCGACCCCCCTCCTTCCGGGAAGGTGGCCCTTGAGGCAAACCATATATCCAAAAGCTATGGCAGCCACCAGGTGTTGAAGGACCTCAGCTTTATGGTGTCCAGGGGGGAACGGATTGCATTTGTGGGACGCAACGGAGAGGGCAAGACCACCCTGTCGCGCATCATCATCGGAGACCTGGAGCATCAGGGGGAGATGAAAATCGGCCACAATGTGAAGATCGGCTATTATGCCCAGAACCAGAGTGAATACCTGGACCCGGAAAAAACGGTTTACCAGACCATGGATGATGCCGCCCGCGGGGAGATCCGTAAGCATACCCGGAACATCCTCGGAGGCTTTTTGTTTAGCGGGGAAGATGTGGATAAAAAGGTGAAGGTTCTCTCGGGAGGGGAAAAAGCCCGGCTGGCCATTGCCAAGCTATTGCTGGAGCCCGTCAACCTGCTGGTACTGGATGAGCCCACCAACCACCTGGACATGCGTTCCAAAGACATTCTGAAGAGCGCATTGTTGCAGTACGGGGGCACCGTCATCCTGGTTTCCCATGACAGGGACTTTCTGCAGGGCCTTACAGAAAAGGTCTATGAATTCAAGAACAAGCAAATCAAAGAGTTTATTGGCGACATCTACGACTTTATTGAAACCCGCAACATTGCAAGCCTGACCCAGTTGGAACAAAAAACAAAACCTGTTCCGACAACCAAAGGCGAACAGCCTGCTGAGAACAAGCAAAGCTGGGAGCAGAAAAAACAACAGGAAAGGGAGCTGCGAAAACTTCAGAAGCAGGTAAACGCCGCCGAGAAAGCCATCGAGGCCCTGGAAAAGGAGATCGCCGATATGGAAGCCCTGATCGCCGACCCTTCCCTTGATCCCGGCAGCTTGCAGGACGGGAAGCTTTATGCATCCTACGATAAGGCAAAAAAACAGCTGGCAGAACAGGAAAAAGTCTGGGAAAACGCCAGCCATGCGTTGGAAGCATTCGAAGGGGAATAGCAGAGGTGGTCTCGTGGAGCCAGGCCCGCCGCGCGCACCGGCAGTCCCATAAATTCAGGCTTGGGTTGCCCCCTGGGATCATGCCTGGGCGATCTCCGGGTATCAAACTGACCTTTCCCTTAAAAACAGAAAGAAATTGTAAAAGAAAACAAAAAAGGTCAGTCCGGCCTGGGTTTCCATCGTGTCATCGATAAACAGGGAAACCATAAAAATCACGAAAAATGCCAAGAAAGGCAAGTAGTGAAAGCCTCCGAGCCGGTATGCAGGGTAAAACACCGCAAAAAGAAACCATGACAGTCCGACGAACCCAAACAACACCAGCATACTGAGGTACTGGTTGTGGGGTTTCATATGTGAGCGGAATTCCAGCCGGCTTTCGATGCGCTCGAAGCCATACTGCATGGCCAGCAGGTAGTCCCCTGTACCCCAGCCGACCCATGGCCTTTTTCCTATGGCCTCCGTGGCAGCCTTCCAGTACTCCACCCGTTGTGACAGGCTATGCCCTTCCGGTTTCCCTTCGCGCCTGAATTCGCTGATCTCCCAAAAAGTCTGGTGTATGCGTATCAACAGTCCGGGCCAGTGCAGGTAGTTCACATTGGCCACACCATCTTCCACCGCCTGGATTTCCTCACCGGACAACTGCGCCAATCCGGCCGCATCCTTGCGCAAGCCCCTGGAGGTCATAAACCGGAACAGGGTATAGCGCAGTTCCTGTCCGCGACGATCCAGACCCATAAAATCCAGTTCACTGCGATCCTCCCAGGCCTGTTTCAGTTCTTCCGGGGCGATATACACATAGACCAGGTAGCCATTCTCACGAAAACTACTGCTTGTATCATGCTCGTATGGGTTCCCGGCTACCGTATGGGATTCAAGCCGGTCAAGGTCTTCCCGGTGATCGAGGGTGACCTGCGTCCATCCCCAATACAGGGAGCCACCAACCAGCAGGGCCAGCAAAGACAGGGCAATGGCGGAAAAAATCCGCTGGAACGTGTTTCCCGAAACAATGGCCCGCAAACCCAGGATCACCAGCACGGCGAACAGGGCAATGATGCCGCTGAGTGACTGCAGCATAAACAGGTAGACCAGGTGCCAGGTGGCCAGGGCCATTAAAGCAATACGCCAGCCGCGGGCACTGCCGGGCATGCCTGCCCATGGGAGTCCGATTTCACCCTGGCCACCACCCAGACCTGCGCCGACAGCCAGCCTGGCGTCAAATAAGCGTTCAGACTCTTTTCGAAGGGCGAGCCAGACCAGCACGACCACCGACAGCGCCGTCATCAGTCCGACTCTTATATGCGAAACAAAGGGCGAAAGTTCCCGGTAGTCAGACACATCCCCAAAAAGCAACAATCCGACACTGATAAGTGAAAGCGCGGTGATCGATGCGCTGAATACCAATAGCAACCACTTTTTGACTCCATGGGCCAGCGGAGGGGATGACGCAATCAGAAAGACGAGGGAGAAAAGGGGCAGCTTGCTTTTAAGCGTGGAAATGGCAAAGGAAGCATCCGACGAATAGAAAAAACCTATGACATAAAGCAGATAAACGGATGAGAAAACCAGGGCGGGTTTGTTGGCCAGATAACGCCTGAGCTTTTCCGGAAACCGGCCTTGCAGGATCCAGTTGCCGGCAA
>SLNU01000199.1 GCA_007132865.1 Bacteroidales bacterium
CGTTGCCGATGGCGATGGCCTCTACCTGGTAGGCACTGACCAGGCTTTGTATTTTATTGGCGGATTGTTTCCATTGGCTTTGTGGCGGATGGGGATAAATCGTTTCATTGTGCAGCAGCTTCCCCTCTCCGTCCAGGCAAACCAGCTTGCAGCCGGTCCGGAACCCCGGGTCTATGGCCAGAATACGTTTCTGTCCGAGTGGCGGCGCCAGCAACAACTGCCGAAGGTTTTCAGCGAACACCCGGATGGCCTCCCTGTCGGCAATCTCCTTCAGGTGGTTCCGAATCTCTGTTTCCATGGATGGCTGCATCAGTCGCTTGTAAGCGTCAATCGCAGCAAGTTTCACCTGCTCCGAATCAAGGCCGCGGCCCTTTACGAAGCGCTTTTCGAGCTTTGCCTGGGCCTCTTCCCTGTCGGGGGCCACATCCACTTTCAGGAATCCTTCAGTCTCTCCCCGGAACATGGCAAGCAGTCTGTGTGAGGGCACTTTGCCGATAGATTCCGACCACTCAAAATAGCTCTCATACTTCTGTCCTTCTGTATCCTTTCCCTTCACCACCTTGCTGCTGATCGATGCGGTTTGCTCGAACAGGCGCCGCACGGAGGCGCGCGCGCCGGGGTCCTCATTGATCCACTCCGCAATGATGTCGCGCGCGCCGGCCAGGGCATCCCCGACCGAGGCCACTCCTTTTTCATCGTCAATAAATGCCTGGGCCTTTTCTTCCGGGTCGCCCCCCTGCTGTGCCAAAAGGTATTTAGCCAGCGGCTCCAGTCCCTTTTCCACCGCAATGCTGGCGCGGGTCTTCCGTTTTGGCCGGTAGGGCAGATACAAATCCTCCAGCACCGACATGCTCTCTGCCGCGCGGATGGCAGACTCCAGTTCGGGCGTCAGTTTTTCCTGTTCGGCAATGGAGGCCAGGATCGCATCCCGCCTTTTCTCCAGTTCCTGCAACTGGGAAAGCCGGTCGCGCACCTGACTGACCTGCACCTCGTCGAGCGATCCCGTCATTTCCTTGCGGTAACGCGAGATGAACGGCACCGTGGCGCCGGAAACCAGCAACTCAATGGTTTTTTCGACCTGCCAGGGTTTCAAACCCAGTTCCCGGGAGATCTTTGACACATGGTTTGACAACATTGTTCGATTCTGTAAATGTATGTTTAAAGGTCAGCCTGTGATAGCGGGTAAGTCCGTATTCTGCAATGGCTTTTTTATGGTCAGCCGTCGGATAGCCCTTGTTGCACTCCCAGTTGAACTGCGGATGCGCCTCATGCAAACCCAGCATATAGTCATCCCGCCAGGTCTTGGCAAGTATGGAAGCGGCTGCGATTGCGGCATATTCCCCGTCGCCGCGTACAATGCACTTATGGGGTGTGGTATTATACGGCTGGAACCTGTTGCCGTCGATCAGCAGAAAACCAGGCTGGGGATTGAGCTTTTCCAGGGCCAGGTGCATGGCCCTGATGCTGGCATTCAGCACATTGATCCGATCCACCTCCTCATTGTCGACCATGGCAATCCCGTAGGCCAGGGCATGTTCCTCAATCATGGGGCGCAGTTCTTCGCGGAGCCGCCGCGACAATTTCTTTGAGTCGTTCAGCAGGCTCAGCAACAAGGCATCAGGAGTATCAGGCAGGATAACCGCAGCAGCAACCACCGGACCCGCCAGGCAGCCGCGGCCCGCCTCATCACAACCGGCCTCCCTTGGAGCTCCGCCGTAACGAACCTTCAATGTGGTTTGCATTATTTTTTAACCAGGGCATCGATGACCCCCTGAAAGATCTGTATTCCGTCCGTATTATTCAGTTCCGCATCCGCAGCCCGCTCGGGGTGGGGCATCATGCCGAATACATTGCGCTGCTCATTGCATATTCCGGCGATGTTTTCCAGGGAGGCGTTCGGGTTTGCTTCCGGTGTGACACGGCCCGATTCGTCGCAATACCGGAAAAGGATCTGGTCGTTGGCATTCAGGCTTTGCAGCACCTCCGCTGACGCATAGAAGCGTCCTTCCCCATGGGCGATGGGGATCTTTAACGGCTCGCCGGGACGGGTGGCTGCCGTCACGAGACTCTCGCGGGTTTCACTACGAATATAGGTGTTCCTGCAGATAAAACGGTGGGTGGGATTGTGCAGCAGGACTCCCGGCAACAGATGTGCCTCACAAAGTATCTGGAACCCATTGCAAATGCCCAGCAAGTATCCCCCGCTGCGCGCATAATCGATTACCGAGCTCATAATGGGTGAGAACCTGGCAATGGCCCCTGATCGCAGGTAATCTCCATAGGAAAAACCTCCGGGCAACACAACCATGTCACACCCCTGCAAGTCTGTCTCCTTATGCCACAGGGCCACTACTTGCTGCCCCAGCTTTTTCTTCAGGACATAGATCATGTCATGGTCGCAGTTGGAGCCGGGAAATACTACTACACCGAATTTCATTTGGCAAAGTTATTAAAAAATGACACTAAAATCCTGCCCATTTATCTACCAGAATAATCAGCAGCAGCAAGGAAAACATGAGCTCTGGCACCCTCCTGCTGCGAATTTGGAGGAAATAGGCGGCCAATCCGACACTTAAAGGAAGATATATCAGTCCCATATGCACCATCCTGAACGGATGCCCAAAAAACAGGGTCAGCAGGGCCACCACGAGGTAAAACATCAAAACCCGGAACCGCTTTCTGATGCGTATGGGCTTGTCGGGAACATGATAAAACACGAGCCGGGAGACTGCCAGCAGGCAGACCACCCCCAGGGAAATGAGCAAGATCGAAGTGAATAGTGATGTTCTTGGGGCAGGTAAGCCCATTGTGCCGATCCACTGAGAAAAAGATTCGATCCTTTCCGGAAGGGTGTCTGTCAGGAAGAAATACAGGGCGGCAAAGAAAAAAGGTGTGGCAAAACCCAGAATAG
>SLNU01000083.1 GCA_007132865.1 Bacteroidales bacterium
CCTTCCTTTCTGGCCGGCCACTGCCGGCCACTGCCGGCGGCTAGCGTTTCAGATCGTCCGCTAGCACATGGGCAGTGGCATCTATCACCTGGTCCATTGCTAGCATTAGGCTCTCAAAACTCCAGCGTCCGATACACAAGGTTGATAGAGTGGCCTTATTGTCAACCGATGAGGATATTGGCCCCTTCTTGATAAATCTAGCATCGCGCATACAAATCAGCACCCCATCGGCCTCAATCTCGGTGCCGTCCGGTAGACGAATAAAGGTCGCCTTTTCTGCGGACATAGCTTTAATAGCCTCGATGTGCTTGTCGGCGTTAAAACCTGATTTTGGCATAGTGCTCTCCTTCCGATTAGCTCAATAACAGTCAAGTTATTGATCGCCACCTTTTCCACCACGGTCGTTTCAAATCTCTAACTGTTGCCAATAGCTCCGCATGTTCTGCTTCTCGCCGCGCCCTATCTGCTGGATCTGGCAATTCGGGCACGCGCTGAGAGAGGGACATGATAATTGAGTCGCGCCGTTTGATCTCGTCGTCTCTGCTTCGTAGCTGGTTTTCGAGAAAAGCGATCCTATCCCTAAGCTCCTGGACAAGCAGGTCTGTAGTAGGACAATTGTCCAGGACATTGTCCTGCTCGACTAGGACCAGCCAAGTTCCATCTTCGGCCTTCTTTGCTTCAATGTTTTGCCTGCGAATGCGCTTCCTGAGCGCATCTTTGGATACTCCCAACATGTTAGCCGCGTCGCTAATAGATAACCATCTGCCCATAGACAAGCCTCCCAATGTCCTATACACCGGGTAGGACAAATGTCCTGCCGTTGTCCTACCCAATTCATAGCCGCTGATCAGCCTCGGCCAACCTACAGACAACGACCTTCGCCGTTTGGCTCAGATCATCCAGCTTATCGGCGTGGAAGGTTTCCGTATAAGCAGGTAGGTATTCCGGGGGATCTGCGCGTTCGTCATAAACTTCCATGACCCAATGCCAATCGCTAATAGTGTGGTGCTTAATCGCATAAGCTACAAACCCGCGTTTTTGCCGAATCTTCCGCATTCTCTAACCCTCCGTATGCCGGGTTTGGCCGCCCGGCTCGGCCTGTCTAGCTAGTATTCTTCGGGTAGCAGTATCGTCGTGACACTGCGATCAGCCTCGGTGATGATCCAAAACATTAGGCCGTCTGCGCTGCTATAGCACGATAGCAGGCGCGTGCCGTCAACTAATGCCCTAGCATTCGATTGCTTGTCTTCGTCGCACATATCCCCCCAATCGCCTTGCCTATGACGGCCTAGTGCCTCGGCCTTTTTTTCCTGATCGATGCTCTCCTTCGCTCCCGGTGTCTCCACTACCACGCCTAAACTAAAAAGATCCAAAGTTACTTCCTCCTCGTCGTCGTCGCTCTGATTCTGCGCGTGCCATGCTTCCTGTATATCAGCTATAGCGGTCTGCAAAGCCCGAGACAATACCTGATTTTCTTCGACCTCCTCGCTATCTAGTCCCAGGCTTCGCAGTGTGTCCTCAATCCTCCAACTAACAACAAATTCATGATTCTCTAGCTCGTACCGAAAAGCACTATAGGCAAAAGATTCGTCCTTGAGAGCTTCCGTCAACTCGTGATCATGTCTTTTGATTAGATTCCTCAGCCGTTGGCTGTCTGCTTTCCGGTAATATCCACCACCTGCACAGGGGTAAACCTGATCCGTATCGCTCGGCAAGAGTGCCAGCTTTTTCATGCCCTCCGCAAATTGTTCTTGGTTGAAGGCCCAAAATATCGGAAAGTCTTCCCATTCGTCCTGTTGCCGTTTGCTCAACGCTTGATAATCCTCCATCGGGTTACCTCTCTCTGCCGGGGTTTGACCGCCCCGGCCCGGTGATTGTTGCCCTGTTATGCGACCCTTTGCGATACCCTCCGCAATGTGGAGACTAGATCCTGCTGATTCTCCACGTTGTAGCGCGCCGCCCCAGGTGTCGTCATGTCACAGACGGCCTTCTGCCCAAGTTTTTTGAGCATTCCCCAATGATATTTGCTATTAACGAACGTTGTGATCATGAATGTCTCGGTGCCATCGATGATCCGTTTCATGACCTGCGCTTCTTCCTTTGCCCACTTACGGAAAAGGTCTTCCTTGTCGTTTACTTCGCCGTTCTTGATATCTGCATAAGCCGTTACATGGAAGGTTATTGATCTGCCTGGGAGGGTTTGATGCCACGTCTTAGCCAGCTTGATCGCCTCCATACCTCGCGGCCAGGAGTTGCGGCCTTCGCTATTTATCAGTTCCTCGGCATTGTCCGTTATGATGGTGTCTAGCGCGTTTTCGTCTATGCCAGGCTTCCAATTGCTTGCGATAAGACGGCAAGGGATCCCCACTGCTTCCGCAGATGCTTGTAGCATTCGCAGAGTATATGCCCATTGACTTTCTTTGCCGTCTTCTTCCTTCGCTAACCAATGCCCAAACGCGTCCTGCATGGTGGTAGTAATAGCCAGCGATCCCACTGTTTGGCCGCTCTTTTCTCGGTGATCGGTCTGCTGGAATATATTTGTAGTGCCATTCATGATCCTAGCTGTGCGCCGACTGTCAACGCGGCCTGTCTTTTGTCCTCTCATGCGTGCGTCTCGTTCTTCAATTTTGCTAGCGAATATCTTGGCAAATTCTCGTGCTAGTGTGGTGCTAGTCATGGTATAACCTCCTGGTATCTTTGTTGTTATGCGCTTGGTCGTAGGTCCTGGCATACTCGATATTCCGGATCGTCCGGCTCTCCTTGTTGGAGACTACAATTTTGTTCCCATGCTTCGCTTATGGGAAATCCTGCTAGCATATCCTCGGCTACGTGGATAAGGTGCCGAGTGCCGATGATCGCCGTCAATTCGCCGTTCTTATAGGCTTCGCGTGCTCTTTC
>SLNU01000220.1 GCA_007132865.1 Bacteroidales bacterium
AGGATGCAGAGTTTTCGATCCACCAGATGGTGGAAGTGGCCTCCCGCGCATTGAGTCCGGGTGTCAACGACCCTTACACGGCCACCGCATGCATCGACAACCTGGCTTCGGTGATGTGCTATCTGGCCCGGGCACACTTTCCCTCGCCCTACCGTTTCGATGAAGAAGACCGGCTGAGGGTCATTGCCAATAACTTGACCTTTTCCGGCATGATGAATGCCGCATTCAACCAAATCAGGCAATTCGGGGAAGGCAGTCCGGCGGTCCTTATCCGGTTGATGGATGCACTGGTCACGATCAACGGCTTTGTCCCATCCGACGAAAAAAAGAAAGAAGTGACCAGGCATGCAAAGATGGTGCTGCATGCGGCCAGGCGTACCTTCGCAGAACCACGCGATCTGAAAGACATGGAGGTGCGGTATAAAAAGCTGAGATAAATGAATCGACCTGTTCGTGTCATCGTGCCAGCGCAGTTATTCGGTGAAAATGCGTACCTTTAAATCAAGCACTTAATCAAAATTTCAGGTCCGGATGACAGAACACAATGGGGTGATGATGCAGTATTTCCACTGGTATACCCCGGCCGACGGGAGCCTCTGGCGGCAATTGACAGAAGAAGCTGGAAAGCTTGCACAGGCAGGCTTTACGGCCGTCTGGCTGCCTCCCGCCTACAAAGGCGCTGGCGGAGGCAATGACGTAGGTTATGCCGTGTACGATCATTTTGACCTGGGGGAATTCGACCAAAAGGGATCGGTCCGCACCAAGTACGGCACCAGAGACGAATACCTGCATGCCATCCGCGCCGCGCAGGAAGCCGGACTGCAGGTTTACGCCGACATCGTATTAAACCACAAGCTGGGCGGCGACCAAGAGGAAGAGTTCAGGGCCACCCCATACAATCCGAATGACCGCAACGAGGTGATCGGGGAAGAGCGGACCATCAAGGCCTGGACCCACTTCACCTTCCCCGGGCGCAACCGGAAATACTCCGAGCTTGTATGGCACTGGTGGCATTTCAATGCGGCCGACCACAACGCCCTGGACGCTGAGACACGGGCCGTTTACCTGTTTGATGGCAAGCGGTTCGACGATGCGGTGGACCGCGGACTCGGAAACTTTGACTACCTGCTGGGCTGCAACCTTGACATCAACAGCGAGGACGTGCAGAAGGAACTTCTCCACTGGGGGGAGTGGTATCTGGACACCACCGGGATCGACGGTTTCCGATTCGATGCCGTGAAGCATGTGCGTTCGACCTTCTTTCTCGACTGGCTGAAGCATATGCAGGCTTACAGCGACAGGCCGCTCTTCGCCGTGGGCGAGTACTGGTCCGGCGAAACCCCCGCCCTTAAAAGCTTCCTGAAAGCGACCGACGACCACATGATGCTCTTCGACGTGAACCTGCACTACAACTTTTCTCGTGCCGGTAAGGGCGGCAAGCACTATGACCTGCGAATCATATTCGACAACACCCTGGTGAAGGACCATCCCGACCAGGCCGTCACCCTGGTCAAAAATCATGACACCCAACCCCTGCAGGCCCTGGAATCAGCCGTGGAAGCCTGGTTCAAACCGCTGGCCTACGCCCTTATCTTACTGAGGAAAGAAGGCTACCCCTGTGTGTTTGCGGCGGATTATTACGGCGCCCGGTACAAAGACATCGGAAAGAACGGGCTGGAGCAAGAAATTGAGGTAGCCAGCCACCGCTGGCTGATCGACCACTTTTTGGCCGTCCGCCGCCAGCATGCCTTCGGGGAGCAGACCGATTATCTTGACGATGCGAACTGCATCGGCTGGACCCGCAGAGGCAACAGAGAACACCCCAAAGGCATGGCCGTGCTGCTGAGCAACGACGCGGAAGGCGTAAAACGCATGCAGACCGGCTCCCCCGAAACCACCTACACCGACATCACCGGCCACATCCAGGACCAGATCACCACCGACCAGAAAGGCTGTGCCGAATTCCGCTGCCTGCCGGCATCCGTATCGGTTTGGGTGCCGGTTTAATTTTTCGTTCATTTCGTTTGTTTTGTTTGTTTCGTTTATCTATATTTGTACTAATAAACACACACACAAATGGAAACGATTATTGAAAGGACAACCAGGGATGACCAACGTATTGCCCGTCAGTCTATCACAAATATTGCGCAACTTAATGACAAAATTAACTCAGCCAAGGGTCAAAGTATAAAAATACAGATCCAGGAAACAGAAGAGTTCCTGCTAGTACCCAAAAAGGCTATTGTTCTGCTATTGGCTATACTATCTCAAATGGCTGAAGGCAAGTCTATAACAATTATTCCCTCAGACTCAGAAGTCAGTACCCAGCAAGCAGCTGACATGCTCAATGTATCCAGGCCACATTTGGTTAAGCTACTTGAAAACCAAGCTATTCCATACAGAAAAGTGGGGAGTCACAGAAGAATCCTATTGCAAGATGTAGTTACCTATTATGAGCAGCTAGGAAAAACACGGGAAAAACAATTACGGTTTTTGGCTGAGCAAGCCCAGAAATTGAAGATGGGATACGAATGATTTATTCTCCAAATTTTATTGTCGTTCTTGATGCATGCGTTTTATACCCCGCACCTTTAAGGGACCTATTGCTCTCATGCGCGGAAGCAGGGCTCTACAAACCTAAATGGTCATCTGAAATCCAAAATGAGTGGACAAGAAAACTCCTTTTGAACCGTCCTGATCTAACCCCCAGGCAGCTTGAATCAACAATTAGGGCGATGAACTTGGCATTCCCAGATGCAAATATTATTGATTATGAAAAGTTAATTAAGGCCATTCATCTTCCAGATGCCAATGACCGCCACGTATTGGCTGCAGCAATTAGGTGCAAGGCAGATGTGATCGCAACATTTAACCTAAAAGATTTCCCAGGTGATAT
>SLNU01000020.1 GCA_007132865.1 Bacteroidales bacterium
CGAGAGAGCGGATTGGGCTCGCCAAATGGGTTTCCATAAAAAAATTTAGCATATGCGTCATTTTTTCCTAAAGTCATAACGCATTGAGCCGAATAGAGGTGTGACTGCTGAAACGATAACCAAAACCTTTGTGGGCACCAGGCCTATGGGGGACTTTAAAGTGGATGTGAGGCTCCACTTTGAGGGCCAGCCCCGGGCAAAGGGGGTGCTCTATGTCCTATAAAGTCAATTCGGACTTTGTCACTCTGAGAGCTCAGAGACATTTGGTCCAGTCACAAAGACAAGTGGAGAAGTCCTTGGCCTCCTTAGCGACGGGGCGGAAAATCGTGCGTCCAGGGGACGATGCTGCCGGTTTTGCCATTTCAGAATCCTTACGAGGGCAGGTTTCAGGAACCCGCCAAGCTCAATCTAATGCTGAGCAGGCCATGTCCTTTATCCAGACCGCCGAAGGGGGATTGAATGAGCAGGCCAACATACTGATTCGTCTTCGGGAGCTGGCTGTCCAGTCGGCCAGTGATACGGTCAGCAATAGAGAGCGGGAATTTTTGAATATGGAGTTTGGCCAGCTCAAACAGGAGTTTGACCGCATTGCTCAGTCTACTCGTTTTGGCGAGCAGCCTCTTCTCACAGGCTCTGGAAAGAATTTTGAGTTTCATGTGGGGCCTTTTGCTGGAGGTGAGAATGTTATCTCCTTCCGCCTCGATGCAGACACTTCGGGGCGCCGAGCGGGTATTTCCTCCGCGGAGGTCAACAATCAGCGGGCCGCCCGTCGGGCTATTGAGGATTTGGATCAGGCTATGGGAAAAGTGGCCGAGGTGAGAGCCCAGTTTGGCGCAGCACATTCGCGGTTTCAGTATGCAGTGGACAACTTGGCAGTTCAGACGGAGAACTTAGAGACCGCCAGGTCACAGATTGTGGATGTGGATGTGGCGGCCGAGGTCTCTCAACTCACTCGTCATCAGATAATGCAGGACATGGGGATTTCAGTGATGGCTCAGGCAAAGGTGGATGCAGCTCGGGCTGTCAGACTCTTAGGTTTTTAATCAAATGGGCGGGCCATTAAGGGGGCGAAGCCTCAAAAAAGGGGACTTCGCCCCTTTTTTACGCCTGGCATTAGGACTTGGGTCGAAAAAATTTTTTCCTTTCTCACTTAATCATATCAAGCACTAGACGCCTAGCGTCTTATTTTTCCTCGACTTAGGGCTAAAGTTCCCTGGACTAAGGCCGAGAAGACTCCTGAACACGTTGGAGCACCAAAAAGGTTTTTCGTTTCAGCAGTCATTGAAGTGAAAGCCTTTCTTCTCCAGGGCAAAGGGTCAGTCACCCCTTTGCCACCTGGGGGGTCTCCAAAAACAAAATTTATTAACCCGACAGGGATGTCATTGGTCTGTCATCAATCGGCCGGGAAGGGGCTGTGGGCAGATGGTGGACCAATCTATGCACAGGATTCGTGCAGGAAACCATTGGAGGCTACCATGGGCTTAAGAATAAATACTAATCTGGCGTCGATCAACGCGCAAAGGCAGTTGACGACTCAGCAGAGTCGCTTAGAGCATTCGCAGGCTGCCTTGGCATCAGGCAGTCGCATTGTCAGAGCGTCTGACGATGCCGCCGGACTGGCCATTTCAGAAAATATTCGTGGTCAAGTGATGGGTATTCGTATGGCGCGCAACAACGCCTACAATGCTCAGTCACTGATTCAGGTCAGTGAGGGCGGACTCAATGAAATTAACAATATTTTAATTCGTCTGCGGGAGTTGGGAGTGCAAGCTGCATCCGACACCGTCAGCGATACGGAACGAGGCTTTCTCAATCTCGAAGCCCAGCAACTGGTGGAAGAGGCCAATCGTATTGCCACGTCCACTCGCTTCGGAAACCAAACTCTCTTGGATGGAGCCAATAGGCAGTTGGAGTACCATGTAGGACCCTTTGCCGGAGAAGAGAATATCATTCGCTACAATATCACAGCCGATGCCACCACAAGGACTTTAGGCATTGCCAATGTCTCCGTAGCCAGTCGAGGCAATGCACGACAGGCCTTGGAACAGGTGGATGGTGCCATTGTCAAAGTGGGAAGTCTGCGCGCCGACTTTGGTGCGGTCCAAAGTCGTCTGAACACCACAGTGAGCAACTTGGACATTCAGAATGAAAATCTGACGGCGGCTCGCTCTCGAATTATTGACGCCGATGTGGCCTGGGAGACGGCCGAAATGACTTCGGCTCAGATTCTCCAACAGGCTTCAGTGGCTGTCTTGGCCAATGCCAATCAGAACGGGGCCGCGGCACTGAGGCTCATTGGTTAGAGGAACTAGAGAATCACTGTCAATTCCTCTGCACTGTATTCGCTCTTGTTTTTTAGGTTTTGAGTAGTTGTGCCCACAAAAAAATAGTAACTACTCTTAAGCCCGCCCTGGGGAGCCTCACAGCCCCCGGGGTTTTTTTCTTATAAAACCTCACAGGAGGTTTTGGTTGGCGATCTCCCCACCGGCCCACTGCCATTGGAGTCGACGCAAAACTTGATCCCTCAGGCCAGTGATGCACATGCCTTCAGCTTGGACAAGGTGATCGCAGATCTGGGCAGCATGAGTTTGACTATCTACCCCTCCGTCTCGGCCAATCGCCTCCCTGCAGGAGTTATATAGGTTCGCCCTGGCCAGATCCAAATCAAGTCCCTGAGCCACACCGGCAGGAATAAAAGCCAAACTGGCCAGGTCGGGAGAGAGAAAGCAAGCTGTAAGAATCTCTCGATCAACATCAATAGAGCTGGCCAAGGCCTTTTCTCCAATAAAAAAACTGATTCCAACAAGAAGAGCAAGAGCCAGCCCCCCCTCGCGAACGGACGACAAAGTGAAAATATTGGTCACAAACTTTTTCCCTCCATTTTTCAGACAGTCC
>SLNU01000153.1 GCA_007132865.1 Bacteroidales bacterium
TCCTCGAACTATAGCATGCGTTCCGATTCCTTGACAGAGGCTGTCCCGTACTTATGGGGCAGCCTTTTCTTTGTCGGGACATATGGATTTTTACTATCTTTAAATCGAAATCCGTGTGCACGAAGCCGCCGTTCATTTGATATGGGCGGCAAACAGGTTTTTTTTATAATCGGATAGGGTAGGAAGGGGGTGTTCCGGTCCTATATTAAACGTGGTCTGCAAAACGACCTTTGGTTACTCACCAGAAATACCTGAAAAAGATGAAAACATCAGCCTTCAGAACAATCCTTTCCGGACTCATTGCCATATTCGTGTTCACCCTGGCTGGAACGGCCCAGACGGACAACAGCTTTTATACCGTTAACGGCGTAGTAAAAGATGCCCGGACCAGTGAACCCATTGCCTTTGCCAGCGTGTTTGTCCCGGGCACATCGGTCGGCACCGTATCCAACCTGAACGGGGTATTCACCCTGAAAATCATGAAAGCACTGGATACCGACGTATTTGCTATATCCCACCTGGGTTACCATGTGGCCAGGTTCCCGGTGGAACTCAACCTGGGTTTTGGCACAGAGTATTTTCTGGAGCCACACTCGGTCGTGCTCCCCGAAGTGGTGGTCCGTCCCAACGATCCAAAGTCCCTCGTATTGAGCGCCATTGAAAAGATCGGGGAGAACTACCCTGAAGTTCCCCAGCGTCTGACCGCCTTTTACCGTGAGGCCATCAAGCAGCGCAGAGACTATATCTCGATTTCCGAGGCAGTGGTCGAGGTTTACCAGACCCCCTACGCAAGCGGATCCTTCACCGACCGCACACGCATCATACAGGGCCGTAAGAGCGGCAATGTAAAAAGGGCCGACACGCTGGCGGTGAAGCTGCAGGGCGGGCCACATGTGGCCATGCTGCTCGACATCGTCAAGAATCCCGACATCCTGATCTCCAAAGAGAGCGTAAACTATTACAATTATGAGTTCCTGGATGTGGTCAAGATCGATGATGCAATGAACTACGTGGTCGGGTTCACACCCCGGGTGGATCTCCCCTACCCGCTTTATCACGGCCGGCTTTACATCTCCGTGGAGAATCTTGGCTTTACGATGGCTGAATTCAGCCTGGACCTGTCTGATCGGACAAAGGCGGCCCAAAGCCTGGTGCTCAGAAAGCCGCTCCGCCTGCGGGTCACCCCGCTGGCCACCAACTACCTGGTCACTTACAAGGAGACGGATGGGAAGTATTACCTGAACTACGTTCGCAGTGAACTTGAGTTTTTTGCGGACTGGCGCAGGAGGATCTTCCGTACAGGTTACAACATTATGGCCGAAATGGCCATCACCGAACGCGACACCGAAGACGTGGTGCGCTTTTCGACCAGGGATTCCTTCCGCCCCAACACCATCCTGGCCGACATGGTCCCGGTTTACTTTGAGGACGAGTTCTGGGGGGAATACAACTACATCGAACCCGACGAATCCATTGAGTCAGCCATTGAAAAACTTAACCGCAGGCTGGAAAGGGAAACGCCCTAAGCTTGTCGGCGGATCAGTCGTCTTGTCAAGACCTGCAGCAAGTGTGGCAGAACTGCCCCATGGTCAAATCCTTCTAAATTTCTTAAAATAATCCGGTTTGGCATAGGGTAAACCACCCGCATGGCGGTCTTGCTTATGTAAAACAAGTAGCATACAACATTCGCAAACCCCATTAATTCTTTTCAACCATGAAAACAAGAAGCATACAAACAATTGCACTGGGAATGCTTGCCGTCATACTCTCATTGACGGCAGGCTTCGCCCAGCAAAATGAGGCCCCTTACCATGCCGTCAGCGGTGTGGTAAAGGATGCCGGGAGCAACAAGCCCATCCCATTTGCCAGCGTATTCGTCCCGGGAACCTCCATTGGGACGGTCGCCAATCTGGACGGAGTGTTTACCCTGAAGATCGACAAGGGACTTGACACAGAGCAATTCTCGATATCCCACCTGGGTTATCGTTCATCCAATTTTAAGATCGCAGGGAATGCCGGACAGCACAGGGAGTACACGCTTGAAGCTTACTCGTTTCTATTAAATGAGGTGGTCATTCAGCCAAACGATGCCAGGGCCCTGGTCGAAAAGGCCATCGATAAGGTCCAGCAAAACTATCCGACGAAACCCCAAAAGCTGACCGGATTTTACCGTGAGACCATACAGCAGCGCAGGGACTATGTCTCGATCACGGAAGCCGTGGTGGATGTATACCAGGCGCCTTACAATAATCCCGGCCACGCGGATCGCCTTAGAATCGTGCAGGGACGCAAAAGCGGAGATGTAAAAAGGGCTGACACCTTGATCGTCAAGCTGCAGGGAGGACCCCATGTGTCCATGCTGCTGGATATTGTCAAGAATCCGGATGTGCTGTTGTCGCGGGAAACCCTGATGTACTACGATTATGAGCTTGTGGACATGGTTAGGATCGACAATGAGAGCAACTATGTCATCGGATTCAAACCCAGGGTCAGCCTGTCCTTTCCTTTGTACAGCGGGAAACTGTACATTTCCACTGAGAGCCTGGCCATCACGATGGCGGAATTCAGTTTGGACTTGAGTGACCGGGAGAAAGCCGCACAGAACTTCATCATGAAGCGGCCCGCCAGACTCCGGTTCACACCGACCAATACCTATTACCTGGTCACCTACAAACAGATCGACGGAAAATACCACGTCAATTATGTACGGAGTGAGCTGGAATTTTTTGCTGACTGGAGACGAAGGATCTTCCGTACCGGTTACTCCATCATGTCAGAGCTTGCCATCACCGATCGTACCATGGACAATGTCGTACGCCTGGCTTCGAGGGAGGCCTTCCGGCCCAATACCATACTCGCAGACCAGGTGCCGGTGTATTTTGACCA
>SLNU01000304.1 GCA_007132865.1 Bacteroidales bacterium
AGGATTCTCGGGGTGCCCCGGCTCCGCATAAGGGAACATGCGGGAGAGGATTTTCACATCACCATTACAAAGGAAAGCCGGGGCAGATCTCATATCCTTGCCACCAAAAGGAGTGAACAGATCGATTACGGTTTCATGCAGCAGGATTCCCTGCTGTTGCTTGACCCCTATTTTTCTTTCGACAGTTCAGATGGCTGGCGGGTGCAGAAGGTCCACCTGGAACTGTTTGTTCCCGAAGGAAAAACCCTGGAGGTTGGTCAGGACCTCCGCCGCTGGATGCTTTAAGCGTCCGGATTGAACAATCCACTGTTTTTTTTACTTTTGTTATTGTCCTCAAAGGTCTGAAATCATTCCGGCCGGGTCAGCTCACAGTATAACCCTCGAAATGTTCCTCCATGCCTGAAAAAAAAGAAATACTCAACGACTACCGCATTGCCAATGAAAGCAGACAGGCCAGTATTCTGGGCCGGCGTGAGGTTCTGACGGGGAAGGCAAAGTTCGGAATTTTCGGGGATGGCAAGGAAGTGCCACAACTGGCCATGGCCAAGGTGTTCAAGAAAGGAGACTGGCGATCAGGCTATTACCGCGACCAAACCTTTATGCTTGCCGCCGGCATGATGGAGCTGGAGGAGTTTTTCAGCCAGCTCTACGGGGATACAGATATTAAAGCCAATCCTTCCAACGGCGGAAGGATGATGAACAACCATTTTGCCACGCGCAGCCTGAAGCCGGATGGCAGCTGGAATGACCTGGCCGGACAAAAAAATTCCTCTGCGGATATTTCCCCTACGGCCGGACAAATGCCCAGGGCTCTGGGCCTGGCACTGGCATCAAAACTGTTCCGCAATCAAAAGGAATTGCACAAGCTGAAACACCTTAGCAACAAAGGCAACGAGGTCTGCTTTGCCACCATAGGGGATGCCAGCACCAGCGAAGGACATTTTTTTGAAACCATAAATGCAGCTGCGGTCCTGAAAGTTCCCCTCGCCTTAGCGGTATGGGACGACGGTTATGGCATAAGCGTTCCCAGGGAGTTTCAGACGGCCAGGGGCAGCATCTCCCAGGCCTTAGCCGGAATGGAAAAAACGGGAAAGGATGATTCAGGCATACTCATTTACAGGGAAAAGGCCTGGGATTATGCCGGACTTATCCGGATGTTTACGGATGGCATTGACCGTTGCCGTAAGGAGCATGTGCCCGTGCTGTTTCACGTAAGCGAGGTCACTCAGCCGCTGGGACATTCGACGAGTGGCTCCCATGAGCGTTACAAATCAACCAAGCGTCTGCAATGGGAAAAGGAATATGACTGCATCACCCGTATGCGGCAGTGGATCCTGGATGAAAAAATTGCCACGGAAACCGAACTCGATGCCATTGAAAAGGAGGCAGTTGCCCGGGTTAAAGAAGCCCGCCGCAAGGCCTGGGACAATTTCCAGAAGCCCATCCTGGCCGCACGAGAGGATTTCATCAAAAAGGTCAATATCTCTTCCTGCAAATGCCTAAAAACGGACAAGATAGACCAGCTGCTGCAGGAGTTGGCGCGCATTGGCGAACCGACGCGCAAAGACATCATCTCCACAGGGAAAAAGATATTGCGGCTGATCTGCAACACCTGCACCCCGGAGAATTCCCTGAAGGAGATTGTTACCCAATGGCTGACAGAAGCGTTCCGCGACAGCCAGACCCTATACTCATCCCACCTTTACAGCCAATCGGATCTGTCCCCGCTGTCGCTGAAGGAGACCAGGCCGGTTTACGATGAGGACGCCCCGGTGGTCAACGGGCGTGAAATCCTGGTCACCAATTTCGACAGACTGTTTGAGAAATATCCGGAGACCCTGATTTTCGGTGAGGATGTGGGCCACATCGGGGGAGTGAACCAGACCCTGGAAGGCATGCAGAAGAAATACGGGAACCTGCGGGTCGCGGATACCGGCATTCGTGAAGCCACCATTATCGGACAGGGACTCGGACTGGCCATGCGCGGACTTCGCCCCATCGCAGAAATCCAATATTTCGATTATTTGTTGTTCGGCCTGCAGGTGATCAGCGACGACCTGGCCACGCTGCATTATCGCACGGCTGGCGGACAAAAAGCGCCGCTGATCATCAGTACCAGGGGGCACCGGCTGGAAGGCATTTGGCATTCAGGGAGTCCGCTGAGCATGGTGATCAACTCCATCAGGGGCGTCCATGTGCTGGTCCCGCGAAACATGACGCAGGCCGCCGGCTTTTACAACACGATGCTGCAATGTGACGACCCGGCCCTGATCATTGAGCCATTGAATGGCTACCGGCTGAAGGAAAGGATGCCGTCTAACATCGGGGATTTTACGGTCCCGCTCGGCAAACCGGAGGTATTGCAGGAGGGAACCGATGTGACCCTGGTTACCTACGGGTCCTGCGTCAGGATTGCCCAGGATGCGATCAAGCAGTTACAGGAGTTCAAGGTCAGCGTGGAGCTGGTCGATGTACAGACCCTCCTGCCTTTTGACCTGGATCACATGTTGGTGGATTCCCTGAAAAAAACCAACAAGATTGTCTTTTTCGACGAGGACGTGCCGGGCGGTGCCACGGCTTTCATGATGCAGAAGGTTATGGAGGAACAGGGTGGCTACTTATACCTGGACGCCGAACCACTGACGATCACGGCAAAGGAGCACCGTGCCGCCTACAGCACCGACGGGGATTATTTCTCCAACCCCAATGCCGAGGATGTGTTCGAGGGCATCTATTCCATGATGCACCGCTACAAGCCGGAGGCATACCCGGAAATTTTCTAGGAAAGGCGCGCGCAGGCTTAGTAGTTCTCTGCCAGCTCTTCGAACCAGGCTTGCGGATGCCGGCAGGCAGGGCAGTTTTTAAGGGCTTTTTCCCCCTCGTA
>SLNU01000299.1 GCA_007132865.1 Bacteroidales bacterium
CCTTCCGACAATATTCAGGCGAAAATTCTTAAAGTTCATACTTCTCGATTCGTCGGTAAAGGGAAGCACGGGTAATGCCCAATTCCTTGGCAGCCTTGCTGATGTTGCCGCCATGCTTGTCGATCACCTTGCGGATCAGCATCTTCTCGGTAGCTTCCAGGTTATGGTCAGCCCCCGTCGGGATCTCGGTCTCCTTTGAATCCTGCTGTGACAGGAAAAAGTCGCTAGGCTGCAGCACATTGGAGTCGCTCATAATCACTGCCCGCTCCACCGCATGCTGCAATTCCCGGATGTTGCCCGGCCACGCATGTTTCTCCAGCCGTTTCAGGGTGCTGGCATGCAGCCTTTTATTGGGCATCTTGTATTTTTTGGAATATATTTCCAGGAAGTGGCTCACCAGCGGGGCGATGTCCTCCACCCGATCCCTTAGCGGGGGCAGGTGGATCTCCACGGTATTGATCCGGTAAAGCAGGTCCTGCCTGAACTTCCCATCATCCACCATTTGGTAAAGCGGCATGTTGGTGGCGCAGATCAGCCTGACATCCACCGGTATCTCCTTCACCGAACCCAGGCGCACCACCTTGCGGTTTTGCAGTACGCTCAGCAGCTTCGATTGCAACGGCTGGCTCAGGTTGCCGATCTCATCCAGGAAAATGGTCCCCTTATTGGCCGCCTCAAAGCGTCCCGGACGGTCCTCCTTCGCATCTGTAAAAGCTCCTTTCTTATACCCAAACAGCTCGCTCTCGAACAGCGACTCACTGATGGCTCCCAGGTCCACGCTGATAAAGACCTCGTCCTTTCGCAACGACGCCCGGTGTAAGGCCCTGGCAATGACCTCCTTCCCTGAACCGTTCTCTCCCAGGATCAAAATATTGGCATCCGTAACGGCCACTTTCTGTACCGTAGACAGCACCTGCAGCATCGGCTGTGAGCGCCCAATCACCTGGCTGTACGGCTGATCGCCCTGCTCAATCAGGAATTTCTGCTTGGAGCGCAGGTCCTGCAGCTCTACCTTGGATCGGTGCACCTCCAGGGTCGTGGAAATGGTTGCCAGCAATTTTTTATTGTCCCACGGCTTCAGCAAAAAATTCGTCGCCCCCTCCTTAATCCCCTGCACAGCCAGCTCGATGTCGCCATAGGCCGTAATAAGCACCACGGCAATGGTCGGATCGATCTCCAGAATCTTGTTCAGCCAGTAGAACCCCTCCTTGCCACTGGTGGCATCCCGCGAAAAGTTCATGTCGAGCAGCACCAGGTCATACGACTCATTCTTGAGCAACATCGGGATGTTGTTCGGGTTCTTGTCGGTATGCACCGTTTTGATATGTTGCTTCAAAAACAATTTTGCGGCCAACAGCACATCTTCGTCGTCATCAATGATCAACAGCTTGGAGTCCAGTTTACTCATGGTCATTTTGATTTTTTCCGTCGGATGGGAATGTGGTCTATATGTTTGGGAAACAAAGATAAAATATCCTTTGATATAGGGGGCTCAGGCACCAGAATTTTTCTCGCCAGCCGACAACACAATCCCGGTGAACCTAGCCTGGAAGTCTAAAAGTTCATTCCCAGTCCGATCCCCGAGCGGGTGGGTCCCAGATAAGCCTGCTTAAGCCATCGGTTGCTGGTCAGCTGCAAGATATACCCTGAAATGCCCATCAGTCCGCCGGTTATCAGTACCACAGCCGCACCATCCTCATCCAGTACATCCGCCTGATAGAGTCCGACCGACAAGCCGTAAACAAATCCGCCGCCGATCGTCAGCCAAATCCCGGTCAGCTTTTCCCGCCGATACTTCATCAGGCTGTTCCTGATATGCAGCAACTCTCTCTGGTAATCCATATCCGACATGGCCATCATCACATGGGGGGCATGTGCCAGTGAGGTTTCGCTCATTTTGGCCAGGGAGCCTTCGCTCACACCGGTCAGGTAAGCTTCATTCACGCCGTCCATGATACGATCACCGATGTGTGCGGCATGGAGATCGGTCATCCGAAAGCCTGTTTCATTCGGGATACCCGTTTCATCCTGGGAGAACACCTGAAGTCCGGAAAACAAAAAAGCAACGGCCAGAATGATTTTTAAGCGGTTCATGTCTTAGGGTTTTATTAATACAGGACCAACGACAAATATAAAAAAAGGGTTACAACATTCAACTGCTGTAACCCTTTGATTTTTTTGCAGGCGATCACGCTTTGTTCGCCTTAGTTTTTAGTCTGCATTCGAGCCAATATTTCCCTGGCTAATGATACTACCAAATTCTGCTGCTGTTTGATAAATATTTATATACCCATTGTAAACCAACCAGTTATCATAAGTGATAACCAGTCCGTCATTTAGTTTCCTAAGGGTAGTATAGCTTTTACCGGTGGTGCCATTAACACTGTTAAGTGTCCTGGTAATCGGTCCGCCACCTATGGTTGCAACTGAACTCAGGTTAATGGTCGCAGGATAAACTTGCCCGGCAATCGTCCCATCAAGGTCCAGTGTAACCAACGAATTCCCGTTTTCCCTTTTTTCAAACAAAGCGGTCCCTGAAACGCCATAAGCGCCTACTTCTTCCAGAGTATAAGATACCTTGGTGTCAGTAATCACGTTTCCGCCAATATCGCCCTTTGCCAGAATAATATCAGGCTCGCTGCTGCTTTTCGATACCTGTATAAATCCGTCGTAATCAATCAACTCACTGTACGACATTGAAGTTACCAGGGTGGAGCTTTTCCCGCTTGCATCTACCGGGTTAAGGTTGACCACCACTGTGCCTCCCTCTGCGGCTGAGTTCATCCGTAATTCTGCCGGATGGACTCCCGCCTCCGCACCGAATAAAACAACATCAATGGTGGTGGCATTGTTTTCGGTTTCAATAAAAGTTGCCTTACCA
>SLNU01000102.1 GCA_007132865.1 Bacteroidales bacterium
AAATCGTTCTGTCACTCCATCGTTCTTTCGTTCTGTCGGGCTTTCTGCCTACTGCTTACCGCATACTGCCTGCTTTTTCCTAACCGTTCTATCATTCTTTCGTTCTATCGTTCCATCGTTCCGTCGTTCAATCTCCCACTCTCCCACTCGCCCACTCTCCCCTCTCTAACGAATCTCCGCTCCCAGCCTTTTTTTGTAGCTTTCCACCAGTTTTTCCATGGTTTTGTCAATTACCTTGTCGGTAAGGGTTTTTTCGGTGTCGAGCAGTGTAAAGCTCACGGCGTATGATTTCTTGTTTTCGCCAAGGCTCTTGTCGCGGTAAAGGTCAAAAAGCTTAACACCCTTGAGCAACGACCTCTCAACCTCGAAGGCAATTTTTTCAACTTCCGAGAACTTAACCGAATTGTCAATCAAAAGGGCCAAGTCGCGCCTAACTTCCGGAAACTTGGGTATTTCTTTGTACTCGATGGCTCTGGTTGCACCGACGGCTACAATGGCTTCCCAGTTGAGGCAAGCGTAAAAAACAGGATTTTTGATGTCAAATTCCTTGGTGATTGACTTCTTGACCAAACCCAGGGTGGCAAATTTTTTCTTCTTCAGGTACAAACTTGCACCGTAATCGAAAATTGGCTCCAAATCATCGTCTTTGAGCTTAAGTTCTTGGTCGCCAAATCCCAACTTGGCAAGCACAGCAACAACCTCCGATTTCAGGTCAAAGAAATCGCTCTTTGCCTCTTTCACGCTCCAAGTTTCAGGTTGCTTGGTGCCAGTAACAAAAAGCGCCAATTGCATTTGTTCCTTGTAAGGATCAAGGGGGTTTACAGGTGTTTCGGTTGTGTTTTCCTTGTGGTAAATCTTTCCGAATTCGAAAAGTTTCAGATTGGGCTCTTTGCGGTTTTGGTTGTAGAGTATGGTTTCCAAGCCACTAAAAAGCAACGACTGCCTCAAAACATTGAGGTCTTGGCTAAGCGGATTCAAGATTTTAACCGATGCGTCACCGTCAAAGCCGTTGGCCTCGAAATACGCCCCTTTCGTAAGGGAGTTATTCATAATTTCGGCAAAGCCCCGTGCTGCAAGCATATCAGAAATCACGTTTTGCAGCTGCTCCTTGTCGGGCTTCGGTGTTGCAACCACCGACGACATCAAGCGCTCTGGCTCCTCAACGTTATTGTAACCGTAAATTCGCAGAATTTCTTCAATAACATCGGCCTCGCGGGTTACGTCAACCCTGTAAGTAGGTATTGAAAGCATCAGCACGTCGCCCCTTTTTTCAAGGACTTTAATGTCGAGATTTTCGAAAATGTCCAATATTTCAACGTGCGCAATTTCCTTTCCGATAAGCATTGATGCCCTATTGATGTTGAACTCAACCACGGCAGGATGAACTGGAACGGGGTATTCGTCAACTAGTTCGGACGAGATTTCGCCACCTGCAACTTCCTTAATAAGCAATGTGGCTCTTTTAAGGGCGTAAATTGTTGCCTCTGGGTCTGAGCCCCTTTCGAACCTGAACGAAGCATCGGTTTTCAACCCGTGGTGCTTGGATGATTTGCGAATGGTAATCGGATTGAAATGGGCACTTTCGAGGAAAATATCCGTTGTTTCGGACGAAACACCAGAGTCAAGGCCTCCAAGAATACCGCCGATACACATTGAATCTTGTTCGTTGCAAATCATCAGGTCTTCGCCAGTGAGTTGTCTTTCAACACCATCGAGTGTGACGAAAGTGGTCCCCTTGGCGGGTTTTCTAACAATAACTTTGTTGCCTTTTACCTCTTTGGCATCGAATGCGTGTAGTGGCTGTCCTGTTTCGTGAAGCACGAAATTGGTTATGTCAACAACGTTGTTTATGGGTTTTTGGCCAATGCTCAGGAGTGCAGTTTTCAACCACTGTGGCGACTCTTCCACTTTTATCCCAGAAATGGTAATCCCGCTGTATCGCGGGCAAGCATCGGTGTCTTCAACCAAAACCGGAATGTGCAGATTGTTGTTGTCTGGATTAAACCCATCTACCGAGGGCTTGTTTAGCTTAAGAGTTCCCTTGCCTTTAATGCGGTTTACCGATGCAACAATGTCGCGCGCAACTCCAATGTGGCTTGCTGCATCAATTCGGTTTGGCGTGAGGCCAATTTCAAAAATATAATCGCTAGTAACGTTGAAATATTCCGAAGCCTTTTGGCCAACAGGTGCATCGTCTGGCAAAACCATTATTCCGTCGTGCGAGGTTCCCAAGCCAAGTTCGTCTTCGGCGCAAATCATTCCCTCAGAAGCCTCGCCTCGAATCTTTACTTTTTTTAATTCTAGAGGTCCCGCTGGGGTATGGAGTACCGTGCCTATGGTTGCAACAAGCACTTTTTGCCCTTGCGCCACATTGGGAGCTCCGCAAACTATGGGCAAAAGCTCACCATTTCCAATATCAACAGTTGTTACCGAAAGCTTGTCGGCATCAGGGTGTTTGTGGCAGGAAACCACCTGACCCACAACAACCCCCTTCAAACCTCCTTTAACACTCTCGAATTCTTCAATGCTCTCAACTTCCAGACCACAGTCGGTTAGGATTTCTGAAAGCTCTTCGGGTGTTTCTGTTATATCAACGTATCTTTTTAACCAAGAGTAAGATATTTTCATAATCTGATATTTTGAGAATAGCAAAAGTAGAAAAAAAAGCCTTTTGATTGACGAACAACCTTTTTCGATGAGCTAATGTGCAGATTTACATATGTGCAGATGACTTTTGCATTTGACCTCCTTTACCCCCCAACCCCCTTCTATGTTGTAATCCAAGTTTTTTTTCATTTTTCTTTCTTTTTTTTCATTGAAACGAGCTTAATTGCCCTAATGGCCAATCTGTTAGCAGAAAGCAAAAAGAAG
>SLNU01000073.1 GCA_007132865.1 Bacteroidales bacterium
CTTTCGGGATGTAAACGAATGAACCATCACTGAAAACGGCAGAGTTCAGCGCGGCATAGAAATTATCCGTATACGGAACCACGGAGCCCATGTATTTTTTAACCAGGTCCGGATGCTTCTGAAGGGCTTCGCTGAAAGAACAGAAAATGACGCCCTTTTCGGCCAGTGCCTCGCGGAAGGTGGTGGCAACGGAGACGCTGTCCATCACCGCATCGACGGCGACTCCGGCCAGCATTTTTTGTTCCTCGAGCGGGATGCCAAGCTTTTCAAATGTCTCCAGCAACTCGGGATCAACCTGGTCGAGGCTTTCGAATTTGGGGCTTTTTTTCGGAGCTGAATAATAGATGATGTCCTGGTAGTCTATGGGCGGATATTTCACATGCGCCCAGCGGGGCTCTTTCAGGGTCAGCCAGTGCCGGAAGGCTTCCAGCCGAAATTCGAGCATGAATCCGGGCTCGTTTTTCTTTGCGGAGATGAACCGGATGGTATCTTCCGTGAGGCCCTTTGGCGCCTGATCCATTTCCAGGTCGGTGTAAAACCCAAATTTGTAGTCCGAACCGGTCAGTTCATCCAATATATCATTATTCTTGTCTTCCATGTCAGGGCAGCAATCGGGCGCGTAAGACACACCCCCTAATTTGTATTTAGTTTAAATTAATATGCAAATATAGCAAAGATGCGTGGTTTATTCAACCACATTTCCCACCATTTCGAGTCCGGCATTTCGCCCGGTACCCTCGAAAAGTTGATTTCCTGCCTTGTCTTGGAGTTGTAGGTGTATGGAGGAGTCAATGCTTTCGTGAATCATCCGCTGCATGGATCCCTGCAAGGGGGCTTTCAGGCTGCCTGTAATATTTTTCATTGCGCTTATCTGCAAATTTAGCTTTCCCATGCCGATCCGTATGATCAGCTCGCTGTCTGAATCTTCGATCGACAGGATCCTGGCCCCGGTATAGGTGGCAAAATCGTAGCGTCTGCCGTCGTGCAGCAAAAAGCCCAGAAAGCCGGTGAAGGACCGGCCGATCCAGGGGATGTCGGCAATGGAAAGCATGAACGAGGTGCCGGGATTTTCAAAGTGGTTGGTCTGCATCCAGATCCAAGCCCGTGGCATGGACCTTCCCCAGTCCTTCTCAATATAACCCCTTCCCCCGCTAAAGGGCAACTCCCGTTCGTTGATCCAAAGGGAGCCCTGCAACCTGTGGTCCAGGCTGACCACCCCATGGTAACATTCCATGAAGGGGACGTAGCGGTACCAGCCCATGATGCCGGGTTTCCGCAGTCCGGCACTGAATCGGACCTGTCTGGAAAAGGACAAGCGTCCCCGGAACCTGGTGGTGCCGTCAGACAGGTCGAGCGCCATCCCGCTGGCCGAAAATTGGTTGCTGGCGACACGAACGGAAAACCCGGTTTTTGAATAGGCAAAATCCTCCAGCGGATATCGGAAGTACCAGGTTTTTCCAGTCTTCCCGTCTATGGCCTGAACAAAAGAGTGGGCATCTTCCCCTGCCAGGGAGATCCCGGGTATAAAGGCAAGGGAATTTTTCCCGTTTGGGCTGACCTGTTTAAAATACCAACCTTCGAAATACCGCTCCCTGACCCGGTTTCCCTGGAACCAGGAGGGGTTCCACACCTTTTTGATATCATAAGTACCAGGGAGACCGCCTTCCCTCATTCTGCCCATGGGTTCTGCTGGTTCATTCATACTTGAAAGTTTGAAAATCCTTTACCATCCGACTACAATATAAAAAAAAAACGTATGTTCGTGGTGTAAAAACCATACTCACAACCAAAACCTGACATTATGAAGCACACGTTTATTATTGTATTTGCACTGGCCGTTGTATTTACTGCTTGTGGCCCGGCCACGCAAACCGGTGAGCAGGAGGCGGAAGCGACCCTGACAGCGGTGCTGTCGCCCGAGGAACAGGCATTTCTTGACAACCTGGCCAGTCTTTGCGGACAGTCGTTCCGCGGACAAGAAACCTATATGGCCCCCGGTCGGGAAAGTTGGGGTCACCTGGACTTTGTCATGCATGTCACCGAATGCGAGGAAGACCATGTGTACATCCCGTTCCACCTGAGTGAGGACACATCCCGTACCTGGATGTTCATCGTGGAGAACGGCAGGTTGAGGTTCCGCCATGACCACCGCTATCCCGATGGCACCCCTGAGGAGAATACCCTTTACGGGGGGTATGGGGATGGAACCGGTACCGCCTTCCGGCAGCATTTCCCGGCAGACGATTACACCGTTGAGCTGTTGGTTGACACCCTGGGAAGACAGTGGAACGTGGTAATGGATGAAGCCATGACCAACTTTTCCTACCAGCTGCAATACCATGGGGAGATTGTCTTCCAGGCCGATTTTGACCTGACCAACCCGCTGTAGGGCCCTGACCAAGCCGCTGTAGGGCCCTGACTCCCGCTTTTGGGAGCTGACCAAGCCGCTGTATTAAGAGGCATGCGCTGCCCGGCAGGCCATCCCCAAGCGGTGTACGATACCGATCATTCTTCCCACATCTGGTCTGGGGGTCGGATGTCAAACACGCTGGCAGCAAGTGTGATGCTGCTGCTGGCGTGTTTTTTGTTTGTATGCCATGGAATTAAATCCATTGGTTATGACCCTCCATAATTTCAGGATCAGCATACGCAATCTTGTAAGACAAAAATTCTATACCCTGATCAACGTGCTTGGTTTCGGCTTGGGCATCTCTGTGTTTGCCTTTGTATGCATTTACGTGATCGACCAGCACATGTATGACCGCTGGATAGACAAGCGCGACCATATCTACCGCCTGGAGGCGGATGACTGGGCCATCCAGGGTACTTTCCAGGGGCCTTACCTCGCAGAAAGGA
>SLNU01000229.1 GCA_007132865.1 Bacteroidales bacterium
ATTTCTTTATGGCAAGGCAGTTCTTACACAGATATGGCGGGGAAACGGTCACGGTGAGCGATGAGCAGATCCTGCAGGCTTCTTCCATGTTGGCAGCCAGAACGGGCTTGTTCGCTGAACCAGCCTCTGCAGCGGCATTTGCAGGCATGCTGTCATACGCACACAAAGAAAAAATATCTTCTTCGTCGGATAATGTCGTGCTGCACACCGGCAGCGGACTGAAAGACCTGCAGTCGGTCAGCGGCATACTGGATATGCCCCGGGCCATCGAACCCGAATTGGATGCATTGGTCCGCCTGAGGGAGCTGCACAGGACAAGGACCCTTGATAAAAGGTCCCGTAGCAGATAAAGAACAAGGTTTGTATCATATGATGGAAATAATACTTAACGGCAAACGACAAAATTTTTCAGGCGATCCGCAGATGAGCCTGCTGGATTATCTGCGCCTCGAAAAGCAGATTACATCGCCAAAGGATGGATGCAGCGGGCAGGGTGCTTGCGGGGCGTGCACTGTGGAAATTGATGGCAAGGCGCGACTTGCTTGCCGAACCCGCATGAATGACCTGCATGGCAGGTCGGTTGTGACCATGGAGGGACTGCCGGAAGATTTCCGCAGCCTGGCCGGAAAGCTGTTCGCAGAAAAAGGGGCCGTGCAGTGCGGCTTCTGCTCCCCGGGATTTATCATGCGGACAAAAGCCCTGTTCAATGAAAATGCCCGGCCCGACCGGCAGGAGATCATCCGGGCGGTCAATCCCAATATCTGTCGCTGCACAGGATATGTCAAGATCGTGGATGCCATTGAAGCCATTTTTGACGCAATGGCAGAGAAAAGGACTGCGGGTAACAATGCAGCAGAGGAAAAGCCTGGATCCGATAGGGTCCGGACACCGGAGGCAACCATTCCGGCGAGGATCGGGGATCCGTTCCCCAAGTATCAGTCCGTCGAAACCGCTTTGGGCAAAAGGCCCTTTGTTCGCGATCTCCGTATGGAGGGAATGCTGTTTGGCGCCTTGAAGTTCAGCGACCACCCCAGGGCCCGGGTAATCAGCATCGACACCTCCGCTGCAGAAGCCTTGCCGGGCGTGGGGAGGGTCTTTACCGCGGCGGATATTCCGGGCAGGCAGGTTGTCGGACTAATCTTTCAGGACTGGCCCCTGATGGTAGGGGTGGACCAGGTGACGAATTGTGTGGGGGATGTGCTTGCCGGGGTCGTGGCCGAATCAGAGGCCATTGCCAGGGAGGCCGCCAGAAGGATAAAGGTGGAATACCAGGTGCTGGCACCTGTAACGGATGTGCATGAGGCTGCAAAACCCGAATCCCCCCAGGTGCATGAGGGACGGTCAAATGTGCTGGAAAACTGCAGCATCCGGTTTGGGGAAGTGGAAAAAGTTTTTCGGGAGGCGGCATATGTTTCTTCGGGTGTCTACGAGACCCAGCGGATCGAACACGCTTTCCTGGAGACCGAAACGGCAGTCGCCGCGCCGGAGGGAGACGGACTCCTGCTTTACACCCAGGGACAGGGGGCCTATGTGGACCGCAGGCTCACAGCGGCCATCCTGAACATCCCTGAAGAGAAGGTCCGCGTCGTTCAGGTCCCGAACGGCGGGGGGTTCGGAGGCAAGGAAGACCTTACGGTGCAAGGCCATGCCTGCCTGTTTGCCTGGCTGCTGAAAAAGCCTGTGATGGTCCACCTGGACCGGGAGGAGTCCATTCGCATGCACCCCAAACGCCATCCGGTCTGGATGGACATCAGCCTGGCTGTCGACAAGAATGGAAAATTCATGGCCCTCAGACTGAAGGCTTTCGGAGACACCGGTGCTTATGCTTCCGTGGGGACCAAGGTGATGGAACGGGTCGTGGGCCACGCCACGGGGGGCTATACCGTGCCGGCGGTGGATATAGAATCACTGACCGTGTATACCAACAACATCCCCTCGGGGGCAATGCGCGGATTTGGCGTGCCCCAGGTGACCTTTGCCATTGAAAGCTGTATAGATGAGGTTTGTCGGATGGGTGGATTTGACCGTTGGCAGATCCGCTTCGACAATGCATTGGAAGATGGTGCAAAAACGGCCACCGGGCAGGTGCTGAGGGGAGTCGGACTAAAGAAGACTTTGCTGGCAGTGGAGGATGATTTCCGCAAGGCGGCTTTTGCTGGTATTGCATGCGGACTGAAAAATACCGGGGTCGGCAATGGGATGATCGATGACAGCGAGGTGATTCTGGAGGTCAGGGACGGCAACCATGTGGTGATTCACCATGGCTGGACCGAAATGGGACAGGGGGTGCATACCATGGCCATTCAAACCCTGCATGAGGAAACCGGACTGGATCCCTCCATCATGGAAGTGGTCGTGGATACTTCCGCCGGGATCCCCACCGGCATGACAACTTCCTCAAGGGCCACGGCATTGGTAAGCAATGCCATCATCGATGCCGCGAAAAGACTGAAGGCTGACCTGGGCGGCGTCAGGCTGGAGAGCCTTAAAGCAGACCTGGGCGGAGTCGGACAGGGCGGAATCGGACTGGAAAGCCTTAATGCGGATATGGGCGGAGTCGGACTGGCCAAACTGAAAGGGCGGCGTTACAAGGGGAAGTACGTTTGTGACTGGACCAGCAAGCCCGGGACAGACCAGGAGGACCCGCAGATCCATTTTTCCTATGGCTATGCCACCCAGGTGGTTGTGCTGGATGAACAGGGGAAGATCACCCGCGTCATTGCCGCCCACGATGCCGGAAAGATCATGAACCGGATGCTGTTTGAAGGGCAGATCGAAGGGGCGGTGCATATGGGCCTGGGCTATGCGCTGACAGAGGACCTGCCCCTAAGGGACGGCATGCCGGTGAGTGGGCG
>SLNU01000209.1 GCA_007132865.1 Bacteroidales bacterium
AACCCACATTCCGCACTTTGTGAGGAGAAATAGTATCCCTATAACCAATTGTTATTCAAAAAATTAGCTTATTTATAACATTCGTTTCTTGCTGCAATCACCTCCTTAAACAAACTATGTCTTTTGGCATCAATGTCTTTCAATTGGCGCAGTGCATCCCGAAGCTGTTGATAGCGCTGCACTTTTGCGCCAACCGTTTCAACATCAGCCTTGCGCACTACCTGGCAGCGGCGTTTTCCGTTATGCTTGGTTAGCAGTGTCCAAACTGCATGCCCCTGTCCCTGGGCAGCACAATGGCAGTTGGGATTGCCGCATTTACGTTTCACTTCAGATAATGTCCCCGCTAATATCGGTGCTGTATCAAAGAAAAGTGCTGCGAGCTCCTGGGCCTGAGCGCTTAGCTGCTTTGCGCGTGCGTTTTTTTTCTTAAGGCTCTTGATTTTCATATCATGTATTAATATATTATATATATGTATACAAGTCAAGGTCGTACCGAATTCACCGCCTCAACGGCAAACGGTTCCGCAGTTCTGAAGCGCCGTTACTTTGGACCACACCCTGTTATCGAACACTTTCTCAAGCGCATGAATCTTACCGAGATTATCCATGACTGTCTGGGTAAAGGCTGCCATGGCGGAAAAGGGGCATTGACTCATGCTGATGTAGTGCGGCTTCTGGTGCATAACATTATTGTCTCAGCTGTTCCTCTGTATCGTATAAGTGAATGGGGCGCTTCGGTCGAACCAGCGGCGCTGGCGCTCAGAACACAGCAAAGCGCGGGAATAAATGATGAGCGCATTGCGCGCAGCCTCGATGCAATGGGAAGCGCGCGAGCCCGCAACATTTTCTTCCGTCTGGCACTGCGGACAATGAAAGACTTTGTCATTGCAACCAAAAGGATTCATTTCGACACCACCACCATTACTCTGCGGGGTGATTACAGAAACTCTCAGCATGAGCCACAGATTACCCATGGGCACAATAAGGATGGACGTCCGGATTTAAAGCAGCTTGTATTTGGCCTCGCAATCAGTGCTGATGGGGGTGTTGCCCTTTTGCATGGTGTTTATAGTGGAAACAAAGTCGATGATTCGTTGCACTGCGATACCATCGATGCGCTCAGAAAACTTTTGACACGCAATGATTTTATCTATGTAGCCGATTCCAAACTTTCCTCCAATGAAAATCTTGCATATATAAATGAGGGTGGTGGGATGTTCGTTACGGTATATCCTGCTCAGCGCAAGGAAACCAAAGTGTTCTTTGAGCAGTTGCGCAGGGGTGCAGCGGTGAAATGGCAGACTCTTTCGGTCAAAGAGAATGAGTCGCACGCGCAGCGCCGTACCGAACGTTATTGGTTCTGCAGTCACTCCGAGCAGAAGACAAATCACGGCTACCGCCTGCTCTGGGTACGCAGCTCTCATAAAAAGGAAGTCGATCGACTGTACCGGGAGTCAGCGATGCATAAGACGATCAAGAAACTCGATGCACTCAAGCTTAATCGTGGCAAGCTTACCACCCGGGTGCAAATATCAAAAGCGATTAACGCTATCATGGCAAAGCACAAAACAAAGCGATTTGTCACTGTAGAAATTCTTCACCGCTTTGATACACTACCGCTTCAGCGCAAACGTCGTATCAAACGCAGTGATGAACCATCGCATAAGCACCATAAGTGTCTTTACTATCTCAAAATTACAGAGAACAAAGATGCAATCGAAGCCGAAGAGAAAGTAGATGGTGTGTTCCCACTTGTCACTAATCTTTCAGCCAATTATGACATAGGCGAGGTATTGGAGATATATAAATATCAGCCGTATGTTGAAAAGAAATTTGCGCTGCTGAAATCAGAGCTGTGTGTGGCGCCGATATTTTTAAAGAAACCTAATCGTGTTGCAGCAATGCTGCATATATACTTCATCGCAATTGTGTGTGCATCCCTTATCGAACGAAGCATTCGTATGGCAATGAAACAAAGCAATATAGAGCAGGTGGAGCTTCTGCCGGAGCAGCGTTTCACAAAGAATCCAACCTGTCCGCGAGTGCTTGAAGCGTTTAGCGATTTGTGCGTGCATGAAGTCGAGTATCCAACTCAGGATACGATAGTGTTTCCCATGACACTAACAGAAAGGCAGAAATCATTACTGAAGTTACTTGAAATCCCCGAGTCGACCTACAGATAATAGCTTTCAAATCAATATGTTAGCTTCGCAAAACCCGGATAATATCTCCTCACAAAGTGCGGAATGTGGGGTTAATCGCTTAGAATCAGGGGATAAAGCGCATTTAATGCACTGCCATTGTTTGAGTTACCTGTGGTCCGACCCGGTTCCGACCTGGTCCGATCCCAATGTGTTATTACTTCCCCCCAAGCTGCTCCAAAAGCTGCTCCATCGCCGCATCCACCGCACGCTCCCGTATCTCCTCCCTGCTGCCCCTAAACTGATATTTTCTGCTCCTTACCTCTCCACAAACAACAGATCCGATATACACAAGCCCCACAGGCTTCTCCTCACTTCCACCACCCGGTCCTGCTATTCCGGAGACCGAAACAGCACACCCTGTTCTCATCAGTAAAGAAACCCCCGTCGCCATCTCCTCCACCACCTGAGCGCTCACTGCACCGAAACTCTCAAGAGCAGTTTGTGAAACCCCCAAAAGTTTGATCTTTATTTCATTACTGTAGGCTACTACCCCACCTTTAAAGATTGTAGTCGAGCCGCACAGAGATGTGATACGGGCAGAGATTAGTCCTCCTGTGCAGGACTCTGCAACAGAGAGCGTAAGGGAGCGATTTTCAAGCACAGACTTAAGTTCTTTTTCCATTCCCATCTTTAAAT
>SLNU01000161.1 GCA_007132865.1 Bacteroidales bacterium
CCAGAAGGCAATTGTCTGCCGGCTTTTGGTCCCTATTTATCTTCCAGGCACAAGACCCCCTGGGGTCAGGCCGTCAATTTTGACGGGGAGGGCCGTGAAGTTGTCAGGAGGTATTTTCTGGAAAATGCACTCATGTGGCTGAGGGATTTTCGGGTAGACGGTCTCCGCCTGGATGCGGTGCAGGCCATCACGGATGAAAGCCCGGTGCATTTCCTGCAGGAACTCAGCCTGCAAGTCCACGCCCTGAATGAGGCAAGCGGCTCGCGGCATTTCCTGATCGGAGAGTCTGATCTGAATGACACGCGGTATATTGAATCGGCGGACCAGGGGGGCTATGGCCTGCATGCACAGTGGTGCGACGACTGGCACCATGCCCTGCATGCATTACTGACCGGGGAAAGCCGGGGTTATTATGCCGATTTCGGCAAACACTCGCAGTTGGTCAAGGCCTTCAACCAGGCCTTTGTCTATGACGGCGCATACTCCCCTTACCGCGGAAAGGTAATTGGGACACCTGCCAGGGGGCAGCCCCCGGAGCGCTTCGTGGTATACACCCAGAACCACGACCAGGTGGGCAACCGACTGAAAGGGGAACGGCTGGGCAGGTTGGCGGACTTTGAAAGTCTGAAGCTGGCCGCCGGTGCCCTGTTTGCCAGTCCGTTTATCCCGATGCTGTTCATGGGCGAGGAATTTGCCGCAGACAGCCCCTTTTTGTTTTTTATTGACCATGGGGACCCCAGGCTGGTGGAGCGGGTCAGGCGGGGACGAAAAAAGGAATTCCGGGAATTTTTCGAAAAAGGGCATCCCCCCGACCCTGCCGCCAAAGAAAGCTTTCTGCAGTCCAGGCTCAACTGGGATTTCTCCGAATCCCGGCAAAAAAACCAAATGCTGGCGTTTTACAAAAAGCTGATCAAGCTGCGCAAGGAATACATTGTGGCGGTGGCAAAGAAAGGCCATACTGCACCAGACAAAAGCAGAGACAATCCATTGTCGGGAACAGGCAGTCGGGTTCACACCCGCGCCGAGACCACCCCTTGCGCAAAGGGGATCATTCTGCAATACCAGGGAGAAAGTGGTGTGGGGCAAAAAGGAGAAAACCACCATTCCGTCACCATCGTGATGAACTTTTCCGGTGAAGAAATGGTGGTTGATATTCGTTTGGAGCCAGCTTGCAGGCCGGAGGTCCTGGTTTACTCGGCCCACCGGCAATGGGGTGGCCCTGTCGACAACCAGGTGGTCCCCTTTCTGGAAACAAACGGCTCCCTGCAAGTAAAAACCGCAGGGAGATCCGCCCTGTTTCTGCGGTTATAATAGCCGTCCCTGCTATCGCAGTTTCCCCAGCACGTTTTGTTTCGCCTCTTCGCTTTCAATGTATTGCGCAACCAGGTAGTCGATGGTTTCCTGCGGAATGCCCGCCTTGGCGAAGCTTGAGAGCAGGAAACCGTAATCGGTGACCTGTCCGTCTGAGTTGAGTACCTCCCGTATCCAGTTCCACATGGTTTCCTCCCCGACTTCCTGCTCCATGGCAAGCAACATCAGGGGGGCATACCTGTACTTGTACTGTTCACATATGTCACCCGCCCGGGTGACTTTGTGCAGCGGAATGGGTTCAAAATCTGCCACTTGCTGCCGGTATGACGCAATCTTTTCCCGGTGAAATGCCTCCCCAACCAACTCCCTTACCGCAAGAAAAGACAGATAATCCGTCAAACCTTCCCCGAAAAACCAAAAAAGCGTACTGTTGGGCCGGAAATAATTACCTATGTAATAATGCCCGAATTCATGGGCCATGGTGGCATAGAAGGCTTCATACCTGATTTGAAATGTTTCCGGGTCAAAACGGTCCCTTAGCGAATAATTCCCGGGTCTACCCACAATGGCAATGGTCGGATAAGTCACGAACATCCAGGCGTTTTTTTTCGACAACGGAGTGGTGTTTAAGAAAACCAGGGAACTTTTGCCAAAGGGAATTCCAATCTTTTCCTCATAAAATTCAATGATGCGGTCGGCCAGGTTGACAAGTGACTCCTGCTTCTCCGTCCGCAATCCGGAATTGACAAAACCCACCCTGTCGAAAAATGAAAAATCAAAATGTCCGGCAAAGATCATCAGCGGCACGGGCAAATCTGAACGAAAAGTGGCCTCTTGCCCATATACCGGCTCACTGCCGTTAAAATACATGGCCGAGCAGTCTGCACAGTTGATGGTCACCTCGTAAGTATAATCCAGGTGCCTGATGCCTGTTTCATGGTCATATAGCAATGGATACCAGGCTGTTTGTTCCGCGGCACGGATAGACTGGCCGTTGAAGGCGATATTGCCTTTCCAGTCGCCCCAATCGTTGGCGCGCAGGGTATCGCCGACGACGGGAAATTTCCCGGAGTATTTAACCCTGAAGGCACGGGGCAGAAAACGGCCTTTGTTGTCGTTTGCCGGAAAGTGGTACTGAAAGCCTTCATAGTTTACATTCCGGTCGTATTCAAACCGGTATCCGTAATTGAACGCATCGCCGGCATCCCTGAAATATTCCACATTCAGCCCCCTGTTTAGAACCAGGGAGTAATTGTCCGTTCGGGGAAGGTTGCTCAGCATGAGATCGGCATCGAGGGTGCCCGACGCAATGGAGATCCTGACCTCGCCGGTCAGATGTGGTGCTTGTGCCTGTCCCTGCAGCATGGGCATAAGCAGGGCAAGCATGATCAAACTTCTTTTCATGGTTTGATAAATAATGGAAAGTGATTCAATCGGTTGACAAAAAGACAAAATCCATAATGGTGCCACCAATTACATCCAATTATAAATCAATACATTAACGATATTCATCTTGTAAAACCCCGGA
>SLNU01000334.1 GCA_007132865.1 Bacteroidales bacterium
GCACCAACCACGTAAAGTCCGGCGGTGCGGAACACGCGCCGACGGCGCAATTCCTGGAAAAATGGGTAGCGTGCGGATGCGGCCATGGCCCCGGTTTCTTCGGCCTGAATGTAATATCAACGTAACCCCGATGCACACAGGCCTGCAAGTTTCAGTTAAATAATGACTTGCGTGGCTGACCGAATCATTGCGTACCGCCTCATCGCTCTCGCCTGCGCTCTGCACAGCATTTCAGCCTCCCTTCGGGAGTTCACGGATGGCAATCTTGAGTCAAGTCGTTCAACTCATAATGACATAGCCGGGATCAGAAGCGTTGATCGTAGCGCAGGTAGACTACCCGCCCGACGATATCGTGCAATCCGTGGGCAAGGTTGCCCTCGGGCGTCAGCGGCGCCTCGCGATTGGTGAGATTGCGGACCCCCAGCGCAACCCTGGCCTGCCAGTCGAGCTCGACGGTCCAACGCAGGTCGATTTCGGTGTGGGATCGAACCCGGTCTTCGCACAAGGGATTGGGTTGGCCGTCGGCAAGAGTCCGCACAACACAAGCGCGGAAGCCGCTGATATGGCGGACAGCGGCATGAGCCCCATGGCGACCGAAATGGTAGTCGGCCTGGGTTGTGGCGCGCATGCGGGGCGAGCCGAACAGTCCCAGGCGGGACTCGCCCGGCTGGTCGGGCCGGACCTGGCGCTCGAACTCGAGTACGCGGTTGAGATTGAGCCCCACCGACCCCCTCCCGGGCCCAGCCTGGAATCGCTGGGAGAACTCGAAATCGATGCCGCGGGTGCGCATCCCGGATATGTTGACCGCCGGCAAGGTAATCACCTGCATGTTCCCGAACTCATCCCGCGCCACTTGGCCTTCAAGCAGCGGGTCACACGAGCGGCCTTCCTGCAGGCAGGCCAATTCGTTCAGCGTCACCTCGACGGGGTCGAGTCGGCCAATCTGGTCGCGGATTCGCACCCGGTAGAAGTCCAGGCCGACAGTGGCATCGGTCCAGGGCTCGCCTACCAGCCCGATGATTTCCTGGCGCGCCCGCTCCGGGTCCAGCGCCGGATTGGACGGCAACTCCAGTTCCGCCGGCAGCATGATGCAGGCGGTCGGATCGTCGGGCGCCTGGGCGCAGCGTACCTGGTCGACCGCAAAGCCAAGAGTTCTCTGGGTGGCGGCGAAGGCCTGGCGCAGGTCGATGACGCGAAAACCCCGACCGGCAGCCGCGCGCACCAGCAAATGGTCATGGGCGCGCCAAGACAGCGCCAGCTTGGGACTGAAAGCATCGCCGGCTTTCTCATAATGATCGTAACGGACCGCCGCATTGAGTTCCACGGTCGAGGATAGCGGCACCAGGGCCTCGGCAAAGGCCGCGGCCTGGTCCCGTCCGGCATCGACTTCAGCGCCCCCGGGAGATCCGATGACATTGCCGAGCTGACTCTCCTCGTCGAAGCGCGCGCGGAACTTGTCGCGGCGAACGGTGCCGCCGAAGGCCAGTTCCATCACCCCGGCCGGAAGATCAAGCACATCGAGCCCCAGGCTGGCCTCCAGCCCGGTACTCTCCCAGCGCCCGCGCTGCCACGGTTCGGTCAGTGCGTCGGCCAGCACGCCCGGTTCGCCAGGCACGGCGGTGAACGGATCGAAGGCGCCCTGGGCCACGATCTGCTCGAATGCACTGGTCAACGCAAAACCGGAGACACCTCGGCGATCCAGGTCCTGGTAGTTGTGGTGGATGCCCGCTTGCCACTCGAGCCTGCCGCGATCGCCGAGGAGCTGCACGGCCGCGTGCAGGTTGTCGGCACGCGATTCTGAGACTCGATTACCCAGGGGCGTCAATCGGTAAAGCACCGCCAGGTCGAAGCCTTGGTCCGGGCCGATCTCGCCGATGGTGGGATTGAACGGGTTGTCGCCGGCCATCGTCAGGGTGGTGACCGGACTGGCCGCAAGCTGGGTTTCGCCCTCGACCCGCCACAGCATCACGCGCCCGTCGAATATCAGGTCGGGCCGTAGAGCGTGGCGCAGGCTGGCGAAAATAGAACCGCTGTCCACTCCCTGCCGTTCGAACGAATCATCCAGGAACCGGTAACCACAAAACTCGCCCCCGGGGAATGACATTCTGCCGGAACTGGGGAAAACCGGATCGGTATCCGGCGCGTCCGGGCAGCGGTTATCGGGCTCGACCACGCCCACCGGCGCGCCGGTCTGGGGGTCGAAACGCAGGAAGGAGCCGGGCGCGCCTAACGGCGACAAGGGGGCGTTTTCCACCAGGTAGGGCCGCTCGGTGGCGCGCAGCGGATCACGGGTATTGACCTCGAATGCCAGCAGCCAGTCCCCGCCCGGGTAGTCCCTTCCCACCACCAGGTCGGCCGTGCCCATCCGCCCACCACCCTCGGTGGGATAATCGTACTGCACCCCGACCGAGGTCGGCTGGTGGCCGCGCCGGGTGATGAGATTGATCACGCCGCCAATAGCCTCGGATCCATAGACCGCCGAGGCCCCGTCGCGCAGCACCTCGACCCGGGCAATCGCCGCCATGGGCAGACCGGCGATGCTGGTGGACGACCCGTCAGTGCCCGAAAAGCCCGGCAGCCGCTGGCCGTCCAGAAGCACCAGGGTGTAGCCGGAGCCCAGGCCACGCAGGGACAGAACGCGATGGCCCGGCACACGGGTGTTCGGCGCATCCAGACCCGCCCCCGTGCCAAATGAATTGAAGGGCAGTTCGCGCAGCCAGTCCGACAGCGCGGTGCGGCCGCTCGCCTCCAGCTCTTCGCGATCAAAGGCCGTCACCGGAAGCGGGCCGGCCAGATCAATGCGGCGCAGGCGGGTGCCGATCACCCGAATACGATCCA
>SLNU01000004.1 GCA_007132865.1 Bacteroidales bacterium
ACCCAGGTCTTGCAGGCTTCTAAAAGCGCCATCAGCACAAATTTAAAGTCTGTCATCCAAACCAAGTTTGTCAAGATGGTCAGTCTGCCCGGGGACCGGAAGACCTATTATATGCTGAACCCGGACATCCACTGGGGGGAGTATATCAAAAAAAGGGCCGATGAATTGACAACCCTGAAAAACCTGTTTCAGAAGGGGATGAATCTCAGAAGCAATAAACAGGATCACTCCAGCAAGTGGCTTGAAGAAGCTGTTAAATTCTACGACTGGCTGCCGAAAGAGTTTCCTGCACTATTAAAAAAGTGGGAAGCCATGGAACGGAAAAACCCAGGCTGATTTTGGCACGGGGTTTGTTGGTTTTTTTAACCCGTTGGTTCTTTACTATTCGAACTATTTAAACACATAAAACAAAAAAAACAAATACCTGTATATAACCACCTAAATTACAAAAAATGAAACCCATCACCTTTTTTCTTCTCGCCATGTTCACGTGCATCAATTTGTTCACGTGCATCATTGCAAATGCGCAGGATCCAAGGGAAATCATCCGACAAATGGAAGACAATATGCGGGGAACCTCTTCTTATACAGAAATGACCATGGAAACGGTCCGCCCCCGCTATACCCGCGAGATATCCATGCGTGCATGGAGCCTGGGCGATGATTATTCGCTGATCGTGGTAACGGCCCCGGCAAGGGACCAGGGAACCGCTTTCCTGAAGCGCGGCAATGAGATCTGGAATTATGTCCCGAACATCGACCGCACGGTCAAAATGCCCCCTTCCATGATGTCACAGTCCTGGATGGGCTCGGACTTCACAAACGATGACCTGGTGCGCGGAAGCTCCACCGTCGATGACTATACCCACCAGCTGCTCAGGGAGGAAACCGTGGACGGGCACCTTTGCTACGTCATTGAAATGATACCGAAGCCGGAGACCCCCGTTGCCTATGAGAAGGTAATCCGCTGGGTGAGCAAGGACCTTTACCTGCCGGTCAAGGTGGAAAATTACGATGAATACGGCGACCTGGTAAGCACCATCCTGTTCCGGGAGATCAAAACCCTGGGAGGAAGGACTTTCCCCACCCGCATGGAAATGATCCCGGAGGGGAAAAGGGGACAGAAAACCATCATTACAACAAGCGAAGCCGAGTTCGGGGTCAACCTGAACCGGGATTATTTCTCTATTCAGAACCTGACAAACATACGCTAGCTATGAAGATGCTGATTACTCTGGCCTGGCGAAACCTCTGGCGAAAAAAGCGCAGGACTTTCATCACCGTCAGCTCGGTCATGTTCGCGACCGTCCTGGCCATCCTGCTGATGTCGCTGGTTTCGGGGGCAAAAAACCAGATGGTGGACTCCCTGCTGAGGAATTCCACCGGGTTCCTGCAGATCCAGGATGTCCTTTACCATGATGAACCTTCGATGGACCATGCCCTGGAATACGGAGATGAAGTACAAAACGCCCTGGCCGCATATGCCGATGATATCCATTTCACCGTGCCCCGCATACAAGGGTTCAGTCTGGCATCCAGGGAAACCGCCACACGGGGCGTAATTGTCACGGGCATCGTTCCGGAAAAGGAAGACAAAATGAATAAGCTTTCGGCGAATATTACGCAGGGGGCCATGTTCGGTGCCGGAGATGATTATGCGGTGGTAGCCGAGGGACTGGCCATGCAGCTCGGCCTGGGAATAGGAGACACCATCGTGCTGCTCGGACAGGGCTTCCAGGGGATGACTGCGGCAGGCACATACCGCGTGGGTGGCATCATCCGTTTCCTGATGCCCGAGCAGAACAATGCCATGGTCTACCTTCCGCTGCAGGAAGCCCAGTGGTTTTTTGCGGCGCCCGACAGACTGACCAACCTGGTCATCATGGTGGAGGATGAAAGCACCGTGCCCGCATTGGCTGAAAACCTGCAGGCCAAAATTGATCCCGAATGGTTTGCCGTGCTGACCTGGGAAGAACTGATGCCGGACTTCCTGGTGGCGTTTGAAGTGCGCGATGCGCAGATGAAGATCTTTGCCTGGGTGCTTTATATCGTGGTGGGGTTTGGGATTTTTGGTACCATCGTGACCATGGTGTATGAGCGCCTGAGGGAATTCGGGATCCTGCTTTCCATCGGACTGAAACGTTTTCAACTGGCGGCAATCTGCCTGATTGAAACCCTGATGATCAGCTTTTTGGGTGTTACTGCAGGTGTGCTTGTCGGGTTTCCGGTCATTTATTCCTTGTACAAGCGGCCCATCAGACTGAGCGGGGAACTGGCCGACGTCATGCTCGACATGGGCGTGGAACCTGCGTTCTCATTTGCGCTGGACCCGGGAATATTCTTCTATCAGGCCATGACGGTATTCCTTATTGCGCTGGTCATCGGGATTTACCCCGTTCAAAAAGCGCTCAGGCTGCACATGGTCAATGCGTCCAGGTAGAAACAAAATAAAGACATTATGAAGACTTTGGTAAAAATATCATGGAGAAATATCTGGAGAAACCGCACCAGAAGCCTCATCATCATCGTGGCGATTGTACTCGGACTGATGGGTGGGGTTTTCTCGGCCGCGGTCAGACTTGGCACGGAGCAACAACAGTACACGGAAGCCGTTGAAAACCAGATATCCCACATTCAAATTCACCACCCTGAATTTATCAGCAATCCGGAACCCGGTTATTTCATCCCGGATGGCCTGTCCATGGCAGAAGAGATGACCGGGCATCCGAAAATCCGTATTGCCTCTCCGCGAACGGTACTGGACGGGATGGTCGCCTCCGCGAACATGAGTGCGGGGGTCCGTATCAAGGGGGTGAACCCGGAAAC
>SLNU01000205.1 GCA_007132865.1 Bacteroidales bacterium
CCTTGCGGATGGAAGGCAACTCGCCGCTGCAGGACTCGGGTGAGAGCCCGATGAGCTTCGTCACCGGACGCGGCATGAACGCGCTCACCGAACGGGTCAACCGTTCGGTCCACGAACTGCAGCGGGTGTTCAAGTCGGGGCTGCAGCGCAAAGACTCGAAGCAGCTGGAGTACGACGAGGCGGCCTGGCCCGACATCACCAAGCCGATGCAGGGGGTCCGTCAGGGCGCGCAGTTCTCGGAGACCTACAGGCCGGCCACCCACATCAAAGGCAACCATCAGACCCGGCGTGAGTACGGCGCGATGGCGGCCGTCGACGAGGCGGTCAAGATGAACGGGCTGATGCTGATGCAGCAGGCCGGCTGGACCTCCGCCAAATGGTCGCGCACCCAACTCGACGAACTGGGGATCCCCGAAAGCCAGATGGAAGACCAGATCCGCGGGGAACGGGCCGAGATGGCGCTGGAGCAGTACATCCTCACCCACGCCTCCGAGCCGCAGTCGCCCGAACACATCCCGGCGCTGCAGCTGCTGATCGAAGACCTGCCGGCCGGCCGCAAGCGGGACCGGGCCCAGCAGATGTTGGAGGCGGCCGAAGAGCGCATGGAACAGGCGATGGAGCAGCAGGGGCCGCCGCCGGAAGACGACATCCTTGCCGCGCTCGGAGGCCAAGGCCAGCCGGGTGGCGGAGATCCGACCACCTTGGCGCGCATCACCCAGGGCGGAGAGCCCCAAGGCGGCACCCAGGTCATAGCGGGAGGCGGCTGATGGCGAGGCGTAGAGGCAGAGGCGGAGCCAGCCCGGTCGACAGCGACCTGGGGGTCGGCGCGCTTGCTGGCGAGGTCCAGCACGGCGAACGTGGCCTGGTCGAACAGACGGCAGCCCCGCAAGGCGGACCGCAAGGTCCGGGCGGCCCGCCGCAAGGTCAGCCTCCCGCACAGCCGCCGCAAGGCGGGGCAGGCATGGACCTGTTCGCCCCGTCCGGCCATCCGGGAGAGCCGATCCAGGCCGGCATCCCCGGCGGGCCGGGAGGTCAGGGCGGCCAGATGCTCGAGAACGACCCGGACGACCTGCTCCGCGCCATCTACCAGGCGTACCCGCACGACGACATCCGGGCGCTGCTGGAAGCGAGGGAGTTCTAGTGGTCTCCTACGCTTTCGAGCCGGTCGGCATGGAGCAGCGGGCGCTGTACGAGGCGGAAGCCTGGCAGGCCCGCCAGCAGGCGATGCAGTCGATGGACCTGTCCGGGCTGGGTGAACGCATCGTCGAACTCACGCAGACCTGGCCGGACCTTCCGCCGGGGCTGCTGGTCGGTATGGCCATGTCGGGTGTCGAACCTCATTCGGATGCGGCGGCAGCACTGGAGCAGCGGGCGGTCGAGCACGCTTCCGGCATCGGCTTCGGCGACCCTGGGGAGGTGGTGGATCCGCGGGCCGAACTGCGACGTGAAGCGCAGCAGGAGCAGGAGCGCGGGCTTCTCGGGCAGGGGGTCGACGCCCTGAAGACGGGCGTGCGTGGCGCGTTCATGGGGATGGAGACCGCCTTCGAGGAGGTGCGCCGTCCGGTCGAAGCCGGACTGGTGGCGCTGCAGGATCCCGACCAGAGCTTCGGCGACGCCTACGGGGCGGCACGTCCGTCGCAAGGGCGCCTGCTCGCCTCCGACGAGTTCGGATGGGAAGACCTCGGCGACGGGTGGCTCCCTGGCGGGGAGATCCGTGAGCACCAGGAGGACGTCAAGCACAGCCTCCAACTGGACGGTCACTGGATGAGCCCCGGGCGGGCGCTGGCCATCAACATCACCGAACCGGGCACCAAGCCGTTCAACTTCACGTCGGGCCTGATCGACGCGGCCTTCCGCATCTTCGGTGATCCGGCCACCTACGCGACGATGGGGCTCGGCAAGGTCCGCCATGCGTCCCGGGCGTTCGCCACCGACTCGGCCCTGATCCGCGGGCTCCGACGTTCCACCGACGAACAGTACGCCCGCAACTGGTGGCAAGGTTCCGCCCCCGGCCAGAGGCTCCGCGCCTCCCTGGTGGAAGAGACCTCACCCTACGAGGTGTGGCAGCGGCTCGGCGGCCCGCAAGGCAAGGTGGACCGTGAGACGGCACGGCTGATCGCCGACGCCACCGACTTCAACCAACTCGACTCGGTGGTGATCCCCCGGTTGGGTCCGCAAGGCATCGCCGAGAAGCCGGTCGGGCGGTCGGTGATCTCTCGCGGCATCGGGATGGCGACACAGCCGTTCACCGGCTCCGACCTGGGGGCCATTCACGGCATGGGCATCTACATGCGCCGGGGGGTGACTGAACGGCTGCGGACCTTCGGGTGGATGCCGGACGCGACCATCGACACTTCCGACCCGAACCGGGCGATGGTCACCGTCAACCGTTTCCTGCAGGGCATCAAGGCCGCCCCCGAAGAGCGCCAACGCCTGATGGACCGGGCGTTCCGCATCGGGGTGGACGAGACGTCGCCCGACAACTGGATGGAGTTCGCCAAAGACCTGGTCGGGGTCGCCTCCCAGCGCGCCATCCGCGACTCGGTCGGCACGCCAACTTCGCCGCGGGAGGTTCGGCTCGCGCAGGAGATCAAGGCCAACATCGGGCGCGTGGTGCAGGACAAGCAGGCCGAGGTCACCACCTACCTGCACCGGGAGGCCGGAAGGCCGCGGTCGCACGTTCCCACCATCGTCGGCGGCGAAGATATCGACTACTCGCAGGTGCCGCACCTGGCCACCGAATATCTGAGCCGCAACCTGCCGCTGCCCGACATGCAGGAGGTCCGCCGCCACATCGGCGGGTACGCCAAAGCGATGAAGGCGA
>SLNU01000169.1 GCA_007132865.1 Bacteroidales bacterium
TCCCGGTTGAAGCTATAGGTCACGGCTTTACACGCCGCACAGTGTTCGTCTACGGAGATGAACCGCCGAAGCTCTACCCGTTCCCACCTGCTCTAGATGAAAGACTGAGAGATAAACTAATCGAAGGCCTAAATGAGATTGCTGAGCTGAAGGGTGAGTTCTCCATCACACCTGAGGGTCGTAAGAAGTATGAGGAGATCTACCATGAGATCTACAACTCTAACCCGGAGGATCATCGAACCGAGGGCTTCCACTGGATGAAGAAGAACCACGTCCTGAAGGTGGCAATGACCCTCTCGGCTGCACAGTCAGACAGCCTAGAAATAACCGACCGTCACATTGGTAAGGCGTGGAAGATAATCCAGATGATCTCTACCGACATGAGTAAGGCCTTCTCTGCTGTCGGTAAGTACCAACACGCCTCCGACCTCGAGCGGATCTATGGTGAGATATGTAAAAGCGGAGGTATGACTGAGACTGAGATCTACTCCCGGAACTACGCCTCAGGCGACGTGCAAGAGATCGCCAAGATCCTTCAAATGCTCAAGGCAATGGGCCGGGTTCGGACGGTGAAGAAGGTTGGCCAGGATCCTGTTGTCCTCCCTGTGGCAGAATAGGAAGGCCCGGGGGCATGGTTCTCTCCGGGCTAATCGGAGGTGGCTCAGACTCGAAGAATCCATCTTCATTATCGAACCATCTCCTAATCGTCGGACTGTCCTTAATCCGATCAATAGGTCTTTGATTCAGAACGGTATCGAAGTACCAGTGATCTTCATCCATCGGCCTGCCAAGGCCCATAAGTAGTACTGCATGAGGGAAGTTCTCTGCCTGCTGTGTGGAGCGGACTGTCTCACGAAAGAATACCTGACCGGGGAGACTAAGCGCTCCCATGTTACGTTGTAGATTCCTAGCGGCATCTGCCTTCTGATCCATCGGGGCTGTGATGAGACGCTGTGCATCGATTGCCCACTCTGTCCCAGGTCCACCTCCGTAGCCGAATAGGGAGAGCGGTGCAATCCAGTTCGTCATGTTAACTCCCATACTATACCCTGTAATAACAAGGGAGCCAGTCGTCGCCGCTGTCCTCATTGCATACGAGGCCTGCTGTCCTGGGGTCATGTTCTTCATTACCCGCCCGTAGTGGGACTTCAACCAGAGCGGCCAAGTCCCGAACATTCCCATGAACCTACCCGCCGGATGCTGCATCCAAGCAGGCTGCACTGACGCTCCGTAGATGAAGGCGTCCTCATCAGTGCCCCATCTCGCTACCGTTCGGAGGAATCTCTCATTCCCTTCCCTCTGCCTAACCCTGAGTGCCTCCTCCTTAAGGTTCCTCGCCATGCCTGGGGCTAGGTCATCGAGGAATCTCTCCGGGGTAAGCTGTCCTCCCTCAAATCGTTGAAGGAGCCGGCGCGTATGGTCCTTGTACCAGAAGTAACTCCACGCTCGGTTGAGTTCATCCGTCGCAGTGTAGGGGATTAGGAACTTCTCACTGACCTTCCTGCTAACGTTACCAAGACGGAGACCTGAGCGCATCGCACCTGCAATAGCAGTGCCGAATATCCCTGATCCTTGAATGTTGGTTCCGAGCTGCTCAAACACCTGATCGTGCATTGGGAGTCCGCCACCTGACACTGCTCGAATCACCCCTTCCTGCTGCACTTCCCTGAACCCTTCGATTGTGAGGGCCTGCCTCATCGAGGTCTGTGCATCCCTGAACCCTAACCTACCTCCTGTCAGATAAGCAGGCTGTGTCAGGTTTCTGGCAGTCTGCATAATCCGAAGACCCATCGCACTCCCGTACATAGTGGAGAGACCCACATTCACGTACTCGTCAAGGAGTGTCTCATCAAACGTCACGCCCAGATTCTTGAAGAAGGACTTGAATGACCTCCTTGTCGCTGCCTGACTTGAGCTGGGCAGACCTCGCATCATGGTGAGGAACTCACGAAGTGTATCTGCAATCGGACCAGGTAGGACAGGTTCTCTCATCAACTCGGCAGGCTCCAGGTTACGGAGAGCAGGCGTCCTCTGCAACATCGCCTCTCTCTGCGCTGGGGAGAGATCACCAATCGTCATACCTGGGTTATTCCTTGTCCCAACAACACGAGCGAGTTCTTCCCAAGGCTCTCTCGTATGTCTATTCGTGGCAGCACCTCGGAACCACTTCGCCATCACAATGGCAGGGTTGAGTTCAAAGTTACTCATCTCACCTGTTCTCATGAACTCCGCTGCCCACTGCCAGTGATCAGGCACACCTTCAGGGAAGATGGCTGACAGGTGAGCACGTCCTCCATGCTTATCAGCAAAGGAGCGGATGCGACCGAAGTACTCCGGAATGATTCGATCCTCTGGGAACCCGTAGTGACGAGCCGCCGCTCTCCACACCCGAGTCATCTCTTCACTCTTCGCTGCAAACCGGGCAGGGTTCTCAATCCCTAGCTCCCGTCCAATCTGGATCTTCTCAGCCCGGGTTAGGAGGCGATTCTGATTCAGTGCCACCTCCTCTGTTGTGGTCAGGAAGCGACCCAACTGATTCAGATCATTCTGCTTCCATCCCTTGAACAGATTCCCGACCTGTCGCAGCCAGGGTGCGCTCTCCTGGACAGAGAGCGCGTGACCACGGATGAGCTTATCAACAAACCTGGTGAAGAGAGGAGTACCAAAGTCCCTATCAATATTGACGATGAAGTCTCTCATATTCGTCACTGCCCTACCACTCACCCCTTCTCTCGCCTGCTGTGCCAGGCCCAGGTTGGGGTCGAGTAGCTCCCCATCCACATTGCGAAGCAAGCCCGGATTGGTGGTGATACCTCCACCGAA
>SLNU01000149.1 GCA_007132865.1 Bacteroidales bacterium
CCGTTGGCAGGATAGACATAAAGGTCAGTGCCATGGGCTATACGCCGGCCGTCATGAACAATCTTTTGCTTAGTAGTGGCAGGGAACTGGTGCTGTATATCAAGCTGGAGGAGCAGGTGTATCGCTTGCAGGAGGTCAGCGTAAGGCCGGAGGTCAGAAAGGACCAGCCCATGAATGAAATGGCTTCGGTCAGCGCCCGCTCCTTCACGGTGGAGGAGACAGAGCGCTATGCAGGCAGCCTGGGCGACCCGTCCCGTATGGCCGCCAATTTTGCCGGGGTTTCCTCTGCATCCGACCAGCGCAATGACATCATCATACGCGGGAACTCCCCGCTTGGACTCTTGTGGCGGATCGACGGGGTGGAGGTACCCAACCCGAACCACTTCGGGTCGATGGGCTCGACAGGCGGACCCATCAGCATGCTGAACAACAACTTGCTGACCAATTCCGATTTTTATACGGGCGCATTTCCGGCTGAGTTCGGCAATGCCCTGGCCGGTGCTTTTGATATCCGAATGCGATACGGAAACAACCAGCGCCCTGAGCATACCGCCCAGGTAGGCTTCAACGGTTTTGAGATTGGCTCGGAAGGGCCCTTTTCATCTGGCAGCAATGCATCCTATTTGGTCAACTTCCGCTACAGCACCCTGGAGGTACTCAAGGAACTGGGCATGAGTTTCGGTACCGGGGAGGCGGTTCCCCAGTACAAGGACCTCTCATTCAAACTGAACTTTCCGACGAAAAGGGGCAGGATCTCACTCTTCGGGGTCGGAGGGATGAGCTATATTGAAATGCTTGACAGCAAGGGTGATTCTACCTCCTTTGGCTTTTCCGGGACCGATGTCCGCTTCGGAGCGGATGCGGGGGTGGCCGGACTGACCCATGTGCATTACTTCCCGGGAGAATCACGCCTGACCACCAGTGTTTCCGTTTCCGGTATCGAGAACAGGTCGAACATCATTGACCTGGCAATGCACCCGGAGCGGGACGTGATCGCAGAGCGGGATTATGACATCAAATACGGGCTGAGCTCCCGGTTCTCCCATAAGCTGGATGCCAGGAACTTTTTTCACGCCGGGATGGCCTTCGACATGCACCGGGTCAAATACCGGGGAGAGCAATACAATGCTACCTGGGATTCCTACTTCTTTTATATGAACAGCCTGGGCAATTTTGGTGTCGCAAGGCTGTTCGGGGAATGGCAACACCGGTTCTCGAATGAACTTGTCGTCAATGCAGGCATGCATTCCACACTGCTGTTGCTGAACGGCAGCTTCGCCGCGGAGCCCCGTCTGGGCATGCGCTGGGAAGCCAGACCCGGACAAACCTTCAGCCTGGGATTCGGACTGCACAGCCAGTCACAGATGAAGGCCGTATATTTTATGGAGGAGCTGGTGGATACCCTGAACCTGGTGTACCGGAAATCCAATGAGGATTTGGATTTTTCCCGCAGCCTGCACCTGGTAGCCGGATACGACCGCTTGCTGGGGCGCGATCACCGGCTGAAACTGGAGGCCTATTACCAAAACCTGTACAGTATTCCCGTTGCAGCCAGCCGTCCGGAGTTCTCTATGCTGAATACCGGGGGCGATTTCGTGTTTCAGGCCTACCATGGGATGGTCAATGAGGGCAGGGGGAGGAACGTCGGACTGGAGATGACGCTTGAAAAGTTTCTGAGCAAGGGGTTTTACTACCTTGTGACGGCTTCTGTGTTTGATTCCCAAAACCAGGCGTATGACAAGCAATGGCGAAACTCTGCCTTCAACAATAATTATATTTTCAATGCGCTGGCCGGACATGAATGGAAGCTGGGTGAGCGCAGCTTGCTTCAGATTGACTTGAAAGGGGTACTGGCAGGGGGGAGACGTTACCTCCCCATCGATGCGGAAGCATCGGCCGCAAAGGGTGGTTTGGTATATGATTGGGAAAGTGCCTATGAGAGGCGGTACCCGGATTACTTCCGGCTAAACGCCCGGATTACCTTCCGGTTGAACGGCAGGAACCTGAACCAGGAGTGGGGCATTGACCTGCAAAACATTACCAACCACCAGAATATTTTTGTGGAAAGCTGGAACCAGCTGCGGGAAGAAGTGACGGCCTCTTACCAGATGGGCTTCATGCCCATGATGACTTACAAGATATTTTTCTAGTGTCGTGCCGCCAGGTCCCTGTGCATGGGTCACGCCCCGGTGGGCCAGTGCATGGGTCACGCCGCCGGGCCACGAGCGCCCTTACCGTTCCAGGATGAAGAACATGTATTTTTTTTCTTCCTGGAATTTTTCGGGATCAATTGCGGCCATTTCCTTTTCGGTCTTTGCCATCGCCTTTTCCCTGGTGCCCGAAAGCATATAATACAGGTAGGGTTTTTTTACCCGAAATTTCTCAAAGCCAAAATCCATCAGAGGAATGAAAAAGCGCTGTACATAAAGGCTGGCCAGTTTGATGGTAGGCAAGACGTGCGTGGTAATGTCCTCTTCATGGCGGACCTTCCAGCCAGACTCCTTCCCCATCCGACGAAAATCTTCCAGCAGGTGACCGGATTTGTTGCGGCCGCCATTTCCAAGCCTGAAATAATCCACGATGATCCAGCGGCCACCCGGTGCAAGTACACGCTGGCTGACCTCAAAGGATTTCTCCAGGCTGATGTATTGAAAGGACTCCGAATTGATGATGGTGTCGAAGGTTCCGGCAGGTAAAAAGTCCTCGTATGTGCAGTGGTGAAACGGCAATGCAGGGTATTCCCGCCCGATGTGCTTTTTCTGCTGTGCATTCGGGGAGAGGAGTTCCAGCTTGTACCCACGGGCGGAGAGCATCCCG
>SLNU01000039.1 GCA_007132865.1 Bacteroidales bacterium
ATTTTCTGCCGGCCTATGAGGAAGCCATCCGACAGGAAAGAGAAGAGATCGAGGCCATTATCAACAACCCGGAGCCTCCCACATTTGAAAACACCATCGTGGCCTTTGACAACACAGGTGCATTGATGCGGAAGGTCGGTCCGGTGTTTGGCGGACTCCGCGGGGCGGAGACCAATCCACGCCTGCAGGAGATCGCAAGGGAAACCACCCCCATGCTTACCTCCCATGGCAACTGGATCCGCATGAACCAGGATCTTTTTGAAAGAATCCAGGCGGTTTATGAAACCCGGGAAAGCCTTGACCTGGACCTTGAGCAGATGCGCTTGGTGGAAAAGGTATACCGCGATTTTGAACGTGCCGGTGCCGCCCTCCCCGAAGAGACCCGCGAGGAATTGAAACGGCTCAACGAGGAATTGTCAATGATCTCCCTGCAGCTTGGCGAGAACATGCTTGCCGAGAACAATGACTTCATCCTGCTAATTGAGGACGAAGCCGACCTGGAAGGTCTGCCGCAGGATGTAATCACCTCCGCTGCCAGGGAAGCCAGCAGGGCCGGCCATGAAGGCAAATGGGTGTTCACACTTTCCAAACCAAGCTGGACCCCCTTCCTGCAATTTTCTGAACGCCGCGACTTGCGTGAAAAAATCTTTATGGCATACGTCAACCGCGGCGACAATGACAATGAGAACGACAACAAGGAATTGTTTGCCGAGCTGATGAAGCTTCGCCAGGAAAGAAGCCGGATTATGGGCTATGACAATTACGCCGAATTCTTCCTGGAGGAACAAATGGCTGAAAAACCTGAGAACGTCTATGACTTCCTTTACCAGGTCTGGGAGCCTGCACTGGAGCGGGCCAAAGCTGAACGTGCAGATATGCAGGCCATCATCGACCGCGAAGGCAGAGGTTATCAGCTGGAGTCGTGGGACTGGTGGTATTATGCCGAGAAGGTGCGCAGTGAGCGTTACGATCTGGACGAGGAAGAGGTGAAACCCTATTTTACCCTCGACAATGTCCGCCGCGGGAACTTCCTGCTGGCAAACAAGCTTTTCGGGCTGGAATTTATTGCGCGGCCTGAAATCCCGGTTTACCATCCCGAGGTGGAAGCCTTTGAGGTGCTTGACAAAGATGGAAGCCACCTGGCTGTCCTATTCATCGACCCCCATCCAAGGCCTGGCAAGCGCAGCGGTGCATGGTGCGGAACCTACCGCAGCGGTGCCTACGAAAACGGGGAGAAAATTGCCCCCATCGTGACCATCGTGATGAACTTCACCCGTCCTTCCGGTGACAAGCCTGCCATGCTGAGTTGGGATGAGACCACAACCTATTTCCATGAGTTCGGGCATGCGGTGCATAACTTCTTCGCCGACGGGCAGTACCGTCGCACCAGCCGGAGCGTGCCGCGCGACTTCGTGGAGCTGCCCTCCCAGATCCTGGAGAATTGGGCAGGGGAACCGGAGCTGCTGAAGGAATATGCCTTGCATTACGAGACCGGTGAACCCATTCCCGATGAGTTGATCGAAAAGCTGACAAAGGCCGAGCATTTCAACCAAGGTTTTCTGAATGTGGAATACCTGTCAGCCGCTATCCTCGACATGGATTGGCATACGGCCGATCATGGAGACGAGATTGACGTGAATGCGTTTGAAAAGGCCTCACTGGATCGCATCGGACTGATCAACGAGATCATTCCAAGATACCGCACCACCAACTTTGGCCATATTTTCGGTACCGGATATGCGGCAGGATACTACGTATACCGCTGGGCCGGCATCCTGGATGCCGATGCATTTTACGCATTCAAGGAGTCCGGCGACCTGTTCAATCAGGAACTGGCCGAAAAATTCCGGAATTACATCCTGGCCAACAATGCCCTGTACGAAGGCATGGATGCCTATGTGCGTTTCCGCGGGCAGGAACCTACAATTGAACCCTTCCTGCGTCAGAAGGGCTTGTTGCAATAAATTTTGAATTCAGGTGAGGCCTGGGAAGAGGCTGTCTCAAAAGAATGGGACAGCCTCTTTTTTCGTACAAAACCGCACAGGTTATGTACGAAAACGAACGCATCGCCTTGTATTTTAAACAAGTGTTTGTCTGTAAGTGTTTGGAAGAAAAAGTTTTATTGTGTATGGTCCGTGAATTGATGGATTTAACTTGCGAAGGGGCATACAAATCCAATTTTTACAGTACAGCGCAATGAAAACTATTTTCACCTTTATATTCTGCCTGCTTTGGGCCGGTGCCCTGGCAGATATCAATCCTGAAAATCATTATAAAGCCACCCGCTTGAGCGGGCCTCCCCCGGTCGTAGACGGCCTGCTGGATGATCCGGCATGGGAGTCCGGGGAATGGGCAGGCGGATTCACTCAGCATGAGCCGTTCAGCGGACGGGAAGCAACGCAGGAGACCTCATTCAAGGTCCTGTTTGACGAAGATTTTATTTATGTGGCCATCCGGGCATGGGATACGGCCCCGGACAGTATCGTGCGGCGACTTACACGCCGGGACCAGGATGACGGGGACATGGTGGGCATTGCCTTTGACAGCTATTTTGACCAGCGTACGGCTTTTGTCTTCGGTGTCACCGCCGGGGGAATCAAATTCGATATGATCACGACCAATAACGGGTCCAGCGAGGACAAGTCGTGGGACCCCAACTGGTGGGTCAGGACTTCTATTGATGACAAGGGTTGGGTGGCAGAAATGCGCATTCCTTTCAGCCAGCTCCGCTTTGAACGTGACGGGGGTGACCTTTGGGGTGTTCAGGTCTTTCGAAGATTGCACCGGAATGGGGAGATGAATTTCTGGGCTC
>SLNU01000186.1 GCA_007132865.1 Bacteroidales bacterium
ATCGCAGAGATCGGATTTGAGATGTACCATAAGATCCTGAATGAAGCGATGACCGAATTAAGGGAGAAGGAATTCCGTGACCTGTATTCTGAACCAGTCGCAGAAACAGCTGCCGTCAGGGAGTGTCAGCTGGAGACGGACCTGGAGCTGATGATTCCGAACGACTACGTGAACAATATCCAGGAAAGACTGAATCTTTACAAGGACCTTGACAACACAGACGGAGAGAAACAGCTCATGGTGTTTGCAGAAAGGCTTTCAGACCGGTTCGGACCCCTTCCGCCGCAGGTCAGCGGATTGTTGCAGGCAGTCAGGTTGAGGTGGGAGGCCCGGGAGGCAGGTTTTGAAAGAATTATATTGAAATCCGGGAAGTTCATCGGGTATTTTCCGCAGGACAAGGAATCACCCTACTTCGAGTCGGCGGTATTCGGGCGGGTACTTGCCTTTGCCCAGAACCATCACCGCCAGTGCAGCATACGTGAGTCTGGTGGCAAACTCAGTATGGGCTATGAGCCGGTTGAAGACGTGGAACATGCGCTGGACATCATCCGGGAAATCAATCGCCTGACTACGGGTTAGTCCACCGGATCCCCTTTCAAAAACTCTCTGATATCGACTTTGATTTTCTCAGCCAGGTTGTCGGCCTTGACCTGGTGATCGCTTTCCGCATATATCCGGATGATGGGCTCGGTGTTCGACCGGCGCAGGTGGACCCACTCCCGGTCAAACCAAACCTTGATTCCATCGGTGCGGTCAACCGTCTGCTTGTGGTACTTTGCGGCCACCTTTTCCAGGATCTCCTGCATATCGGTGTCGGATGGAAGCTCCACTTTGTTTTTGGACATATAATACTCCGGAAAGCGTTTCCTGAGGGCAGTGCATGACAAGCCCGATTTGGCCAGGCTGGTAAGGAACAATGCCGCACCCAGCAAGGCGTCACGTCCATAATTCAATGGAGGATAAATCACCCCGCCATTGCCTTCCCCGCCGATCACCGCCCCGCATTGCTTCATCACCTCCACCACGTTCACTTCTCCCACGGCTGAGGAGAAATACTTTTGACCACGTTTGAGGGTAATTTCCTTCAGGGCCTGGGTAGAGGACAGATTGCTTGCGGTATGACCGGGCGTTTGCTCCAGGACATGATCTGCGACTGCCACCAGGGTATATTCTTCCCCAAAAAACTCCCCGTCTTCCGAAATAATCGCCAGCCGGTCCACATCCGGATCCACGGCAAAGCCCAGATGGGCATTGTGCTGGATTACCGCCTGGGAAAGCTCCCCCAAATTTTCTGGCAGGGGCTCCGGGTTATGCGGAAACAGTCCGTCCGGCTCGCAAAAAACCTCCACGATCTTTTTCACTCCGAGGACTTGCAGCAACAAAGGCATGGCGATCCCGCCAACGGAATTTACCCCGTCCACGGCCACGGTGAAGCCAGCAGCGGCAATGGCCTCTGCATCGACTGCCGGCAGGGTCAGGATTTTCTCGATGTGCATTTCCAGCATGGCCTCGTCAAGCCGGTATTTCCCAAGCCTTTCAACAGGGGAGAAATTTAGTGTGTCAGGGGCCATATATGCCTGGATCTCGCACCCCTGTTTTTCGGTTACGATTTCTCCCGCCTCATTCATGAATTTCAGGGCGTTCCAGTTTTTTGGATTATGGCTGGCGGTAATCACGATTCCCCCGCCGGCCTTGTGGAAAGAAACCCCCATGGCCACTGTCGGGGTGGTGGCAAGTCCCGCATCAATGACATCCAGGCCAAGGGCCTGCAGGGTTCCCAGCACCAAATTGCGGACCATCATACCGGATGTGCGGGCATCCCTTCCCACCACCACGGCAACCGGTCCGTCGGCGTTCCGGGCCTTCAGCCACATCCCAAAGGCACTGCAAAGCTGCACAATATCGACTGGCGTCAGCGCCTCACCGGGCTTTCCGCCCAGGGTGCCGCGTATGCCTGAAATAGATTGAATAAGGGTCATTGTTAAAAAAAAATAAGATAACCAAAGATAGGGATTTTCATCCCATAATGGCTATTTTTGTGGACAAAAATGGGCCTTCCTGAACATACCGGGTAGATGCGATATCTTTCTCTTTTTATTTTGCTTACTGTACCCCTGGTTGGATGCATGCCCACACGCAATATCCCGGAAGACAGCCACCTGTTGCATCGAAACCGGGTGGTTCTGGATGACACCCATCTTAACAGCGGTGACCTTAGAGGTTTGATCAGGCAGCAGCCTAACAGGCGGATACTGGGCTTTTACCGGTTTCACCTCAACGTATACCAGTTTGCAGACCGGGGAAGAGAGAACAGCATTAAAAACTGGATGAAGAACACCATTGGGGAACCCCCGGTGCTTTACGATCCTGTATTGGCGGAAAGCACCGTCAGGCAGTTTGAATTGTTCATGCACAGCAAGGGATACTTCAATGCCGGGATCGAAAAAGAGGTGGCATTCCGCGGCAGGCGGGCCATAGTGACCTATATGGTGGAAGGCAAAACCCCCTACCGCATCCGCAACATTTCCCACAACATCCCGGATCCGGGCCTCAGGGAGTTTGTCATGCAGGATTCCACCGAGTCCTTGCTAAGGCCCGGGATGCGCCATGATGCAGACCGGCTTCAACGGGAGCGGGAGCGCATCACCAGGAATCTGAGAGACAAGGGCTTTCACCAGTTTTCCAGGGAGTATATCTTCTTCAGGCTGGACAGTACGCTTTCCAGCAAGCAGCTCGACGTAAGGATCGACATCAACAATCCGACCGGCCTCAGGCCAGGCACCACCGACAGCCTGGAATCCCCCCGCC
>SLNU01000107.1 GCA_007132865.1 Bacteroidales bacterium
CCCAGTAACGCATGCCGCTCACCGGCAGGCGCCAGCCCAAGGCCTCGATCACCAGCCGGTCCACGTTATCGGCCTCGACATGCTCACCGTCCGGCGTCCGCAACCGCGCCCACCCCTCATCACCCTGGACACGTCCCGCATCCCTGCCGAAGGGGCCGAACAGGCGGATATCGTAGGCATCGCCCGCCTGCCGCCAGCGCACGTTGGTGTGCCACTGCTGGCCGTCGGCATCCAGCGCCAGGCGACCGGTCATCGTCCAGGGATCCAGGGTCCGCACCCGGTCCTGGTGACGCTTGAATGCGTCCGACGGATCATCCACCACGGGCGCGGGCGGGCGGACGGCACACGCGGACAGGACCAGCATGATCAGGATCACGCCAGCCCCCGGCACCAGCCGGCCGGGCCGGAAGTTATCTGCCATGGAGAGGATGAACCGCTTCACCGTCCGATGCGGTCCTTGAGACGCAACAGACGGTCGTGGTCCGGATCTTTGGACAGGGCGTCACCCAACACATCCCAGGCCTCTTCCCGGTGCCCCTGGGCCCACAGCAGGGCGGCCAGGTTGCTGGCGATCTCGGGGTCGTACATCTTCTCGTAGGCACGGCGCAGGTAGGGCTCGGCCTCGTCGTAACGGCCCATTCGGTAGAGCACCCAACCCATGCTGTCGAGAATGGCCGCGTCATCGGGCCGCAGCTCATGGGCACGGGTGATGTACTCATAGGCCTCGTCGAGCCGGTCGGTGCGATCCGCCAGCGTGTAACCCAGGGCATTGAGGGCGGCGGAATTGTCCGGATCCCGGTCCAGAATGGTGCGCAAGTCGGACTCCAGCATGTCCAGGCGATCCATCCTCTCCGCAATCAGCGCGCGGGCATACAGCAGATCGTTGGAGTCCGGCTGCTCACGCAACGCCTGATTCAGCAGGTCCATGGCACGCTCATACTCGGAGGCATCCCTGAGCACCTGTGATTCCGTCAGGAACAGGCGCATGCGCCATTCCGGATCGTCGGCATCGCGCCTGAGGTCCCGGAGCAGGCGCAACGCCTCGTCCACATCCCCTGAGCGTCCCATGATCATGGCCTTGCGCAGGCGCGCCTCCTCGAAATGCTCACCGTCACCCACGCCCCTGTAGCGACGCAGCGCCTCCTCGGTACGGCCGTCGGTCTCGGCAATTCTGCCCAGGTAGAAATTGGCGTCGTTGCTGCGCCGTCCGGTGGCCAGCAGGCGCTCCAGATAGGACTCCGCGTCCTCGTATTGCTCCACCTCGATACTGAGCAGGCCCAGGGTATACAGCAGATCCGCATCGTCCGGGCGCATGGAGATCAGGCGCTCGAATGTCTGACGGGCGGCATCATAATCCCGGGCCTGTATCAGCAGGCGCCCATAGGCCAGACCCAGCTGCCCGTGGTCCGGGTTGGCGGCCACGGCCTCGTGAAGTATCCCGAGCGCGCCGTCCAGGTCGCCCTGCCGGGCCGTTGCCTGGGCATACAGCACCCGGGCATCGTGCAGATCGGCATCCAGATCCAGGGCACGGCGCGCGGCCTCCCCGGCCTGTTCAGGCCGTTCCAGCTGAAGGGCCAGCCGTGCCAATGCCAGCTGGGCGGCCGCCGATTCCGGGTACCGCTCGACAAGTCCCTGCATGGCGGATACCGCGGCGTCGGGGTTCGGGGAACGCGACAGCAGATTGCCGACGGCCCCGAAGGCGGCGGATTCCCCGGTGACCGAGGCACGCACCACGTGATGAAGGGCCTCGACGGCCTCCTCCACCTGACCCGCGTTGACCAGCAGCGCCGCCAGCACCTGACGGCCCTCCATGTTGCCGGGGGCCAGAAAAACCCAGCGCTGCGCCGCCGCCAGGGCCTGCTCCCGCTGATTGGCGAAAAGCGCAATGCGCGTCGCCCGTTCGGCGACGGCCGGATCCCGGCTGGCCATAGCCGCCGCGACGTAATGATCGACCGCGGTATCCAGCTGACCCATGTGGCCGGCGATCTCCCCCACCAGAAGCTGATACAGCAGGTCGCCTTCCGGGTCGTCTTCCCCCATGGGCAGCGGCGCGACCCCCTGCTGTGCGGCGGGCATCGGTCCGCCGTTGCGGGATTCGTGCATCGCGGGCTGCTGCGCGCAGGCAGCCAGAATCGCAACGGTCAGGAGGAGAATGACGGGTCGAAGATTACGCATTGATGTCTTCCATGCGGAGTGAGAACAGAGCACAGTCTGCGGGGGGTGCACCTCGCAACTATAAACCTTTTGGCGGGAGCCCTTCATCCGGCCGGCTCTGACGGGCGTGTCCACAGTTAGTGTCCCCGAGCCCGCCCGGGTTCCTCCGGGGGTTCGGTAACTCGCCGGAACCGGGAGGATTTCTTTCGTCCGCTCAACGATTTGTCAGGGGGCTTTCGCTTGTCAGCGCGACCGCCATGGCGCAAAATCTGCCGTTGCCCAGTGATTTACTCGTCCATGCTGTTCACCGTCGGTATCAATCACAAGACCGCTCCGGTGGGAATCCGGGAGCGCGTGGTCTTTCCCCCTGAACGCATGGGGGAGGCCCTGCGGCGCCTGCACAAGATGGGTGTCGACGAGGCCGCGATCCTGTCCACCTGCAACCGTACGGAGATCTACTTCCGGCAGAATCCGGCCACGGACGACGAGCGCGTGGCGCACTGGCTGGGGGAGTACCACCACGTCGCACCCGCCGATCTGGAGCCCTATCTCTACCATCACAGGGAGGAGGATGCGGTGCGCCACACCCTTCGGGTGGCCTGCGGCCTGGATTCGCTGGTGCTGGGCGAGCCCCAGATCCTCGGG
>SLNU01000036.1 GCA_007132865.1 Bacteroidales bacterium
CGCCCAGGGCGATCCTTTCCCGGAACCAGCCCGAGATAAACTGGATGTCATACCCATGCAGGTTGTGGCCAAAAAGTGCGGCAGCCACCAGGTCTTCCCTGGTTTTTCCCGGACTGACAGCCAGCTCCACACGGGAAAGTCCGCCGAGGTAATGCTGTATGCGCAAGGCATCCGACCCTGGCCTTTCTTCGTAGTCGAAATCGAAAAAGGAATAATTATTGAACAGGTCATTGGGATTGGACACCAGGTTGATGCCCCAGTTGATCCGCTGGCGACCCAGCCTTACCTGCCAGTTCCCGCCCCGCCAGTCCAGGTACAGGCGGTCGATCATCGAATGGCCCAGCCAGGGGCCATCAGCCAGCCACACCCATGACATGTCGATCAGTCCGCCATCATGGTCAAAAAACGCCTTCAAACCAGGCATGTCACTGAACATCTCATTGTAGAACAGCCGGTTTCGTCCCTCTGCCACAAGGAGCAGGGAGCCTGGCAAGTCCAGCCTCATATTCAAACGGTTGTGGATCAGGTTGGAAAAACTGGCCTCCGAGAAGTCCTTGTCGAGCCGCAGGGCCGGCATTTCCTTCACATAGCCCCTCAGTCTGATCGGAGAGGTCCCGGGAGTCCCCTGCGCCCGGGCAGTGCCCAGGGTACAGACCCATCCGACGAAAAGCATGGTGACAAGAATTTTAATTATCCTTGTCGGATGGCTTGTTGTCCTTGTTGGATGGGCTGACTGTTTGTGTTCAGAATTCATGACATACGGTGTTTTCAGGTGTTCATCAAAGCGCCAACGGATAAGGCTGCCGTGGAGTATTACGCCCTTTCGAAGTGTTCGTCTTTGGAAACGGCCCCGTCGACCAGGGTGATTACCCGCCTTGCCCTTTCAATGACCCGCTGGTCGTGTGTGGAGAAGATCAGGGTGATGTTTTCCTCCTTGTTCAGGCGGGCCATGATGTCGAGCAGGTTGAATGCCGATTCCGTGTCGAGGTTGGCAGTAGGCTCGTCGGCCAGCACAAAGTCGGGTTTGGAGGCCAGGGCGCGGGCAACCGCCACACGCTGTTGTTGTCCGCCACTTAATTTATTCGGACGTACATCCAGTTTGTCGCTCAGGCCGACCTGCTCCAGCATTTCCCTGGCACGCTGCTCCATCTCCTTTTTCGGCTTATTTTGCAGCAACATGACGAAAGAGACATTTTCGGTGGTGGTCAGCACCGGAATCAGGTTATAGGCCTGGAAGACGAAGCCGATGTGCCGCAGGCGAAAGTCGAATAACTGGCTTTCCTTCAAGCTGGCAATGTCCACATCGTCGATAACGACTTTCCCGCCGGTCGGCTTGTCGAGTCCGCCGATTACATTCAGAAACGTGGTCTTGCCGCTTCCGGAGGGTCCGACAATGGCCGTAAACTCGCCCTGTTTGAACTCGAGGCTGACATCCTTCAGCGCGTGTACCGGGACGACCGAGTCGCTGTATACTTTTGAGAGCTTTTCTGTTTTGATTACTGTTTTCATTTTGTGCGTTATTTTGAGGTTGTTTTATTCAGTTCTTACTGCTTCGGCCGGTACAAGCCTGATGGCCTTCCATGCCGGGTAAATTGAGGCCAATACGGCGAATACCAAAACGACCACCACGATCTCAAGGTAAAACCCGGACTCAATATTGGGATAAATGACGGAGGCATATCCGAATTCGCCCATGCCGTCCCCGCCCACACCGGAAAGGTCCAGTCCGATTCTATTCAGCCGCTCCACCATGGCCCAGGAAAATGCCACGCCAATTATACCGCCGATCAGCGAGACCATCGTGGTCTCCATGACGACCATGGCAAACACCCTGGCTTTTTTCATGCCGATGGCCATCAGCACCCCAAATTCCCTGACCCGTTCAAGCACAGACATCAGGATGGTGTTGAGCAGTCCGAATGAGACCCCGAACACAATGATCCCGACCAGCCAGATCAGGTTCTGGTCCAGAAACTCCAGCGAGAAATACAGGGAAGGCATGAGGTCAGCCCAGTGTCTTACTTCCGTGTCAGGGTAAAGGGCCTGCAGTTCTTCCTTCATAAAGCGGTAGTCATCCGGGTTGTGAAGCAATACGGCAATTTCGGTCACCAGCGCGTCTGCGCTTGCGTCATCACGTGTGTCTGCCCCTGCGAAATCCCTGAGTGCGTCCGCCCTGACAAACACATTCCTTTCCATGAACCTGGTGGAAGAAACCGCGAACAATCCCTCCACGCGGAAGGAAGCGCTGACGATCTCGCCCGTGATTTCCTGGAAGGTAAGCACGATCCTGGAACCGACCCCGGCATTCAGTTTCTCGGCCAGACTTACCCCGATGATCACCGAAGGCAGCCTTCCGTTGTCTTTAAAATATGTACCTTCCGTAAGTAGCTGGTCCAGGCTTGTGGTCTGAGCCTCCGTTTCCGGGTTCACCCCCTTGATACGGACCCCCGCACTCATGTTCGCGGAGGCGACCATCCCGTCCAGTACCGTTCGCGGAGAGGCAATACTGATTTTCGGATGCCCGGTCATGTCTTCTGCCATGGACAGGCCATCCGGGATGAAATAGCCGGGTTCCGGGTTGGCAATAAATTCGGGGTGGTGGACCTGGATATGGGATATCTGATTTTCAACGGCTTCCGTGTACTGTTGTTGTTCCGTGCCAAGTCTGACCGCGGCCGAGAAAACCCCACCCATCAGTCCGAGTACAATAGCCACAATGATGATGAGGCTTCTGGATCGGTTTCTCCAGATATTCCTCCAGGATATTTTAATTAATGTCTTCATACTTTTTAATGTTTTAAGGATTTTCTACCTGGATGCATTCACCATATTCAGCCTGAAAACCTTCTGAACAGGATAGATACCCACAATGAGTGCGATAAAAAACACGGTCATGCCCTGGTAGAGGAAAATGCCCGGGTCCAATGCGAAAGCGAATGCAGGTTCTACCCCCATGTCGATCATGACATCGGCCAACTCCCCTGAAAGTCTGATTGGCCTTTTGTACAGGCTGTAGATGATGGGAAACCCGAAAATCATTCCGGCGATCACGCCCATAAAGCTGATCATCAGGGTTTCCATCAGGCAGATCCCTGCCAGTTGAATGCGTTTCAGTCCGATAGACATCAAAATTCCGAATTCCCGCAGACGCTCATACACCATGGTGACGATGGTCCCGAAGATTCCGAATCCGACCACAATGTATAATACCCATGCGAAGATTTTCATTTGCGCATCGCGCACTTCAAACGCCACCAGGAAGTCCGGCATCAGTTCTTCCCAGGTCAGCAAGGCAAACCATTCCGGATCCAGTTCCGCCCGGAGGTTTTCGGCCAGTGTATGCACCGCTCCTTCGTCTTCGACCATGATGACCAGGTTGGTCAGCCTGTCGGGGGCCGCGAAGAACCACTGGGCTTCCTTCAGGGGAAGGTACACCATGGCATTGTTCTGCTCGGGCATCAGGAAGCGGATGATCCCGCCCACCCGGTACTGCCCGGCAGCCGTCATGCCCTGGAATCCCTGTCCGATTAAAACAATGGTATCACCGACCCCCAGGCCAAGCTGCCTTGCCAGTCCTTCGGCCACCACAGCAAAATCATCTTCGGCACCGAACATGGCCCCTTCCGTGATGTTGGCCGACAGGTTGTTCATTTTGTCTTCCTTTTCCGGGATGATGCCTGTTACGATGGCCCCCCTGGAGCCGGTTTCCCTTGATGCCAGGCTGAACCCCTGTATGCGGGGTGCGGTGAAATAGATATCATCGGCATATGCGGCCAATGCTTCTTTTACTTCATCCCCGTATTCCAGGGCATGGTCCATCGAAGGTTCATCATTGAAAAGCACATCCTGTATCTGCAAGAAACCGGTTGAGTTTCGCAGCAGGGAGTCGACCATTTGGTTTTTTGCCCCCGAAACCAATGACATCATCAGGATGGCCAGAATGGTCGCAAACAGGACCGAACTTACTGTGATGAATGTCCGGCGCTTTTTCCGCCAGAGGTTTCGCCAGGCCAGAGTGATAAGCATCTTCATATCTATCTGATGTTTGTAAGGTTTTGTATGGAAAAGTAGTCCCGGTTCAGGTTAATCCCGAACTCGGCTTCGCTGGTTGTAATAATGGTTTTTTGCCCCCTTTTGTCTGCAGGGATCATTTCCATGCGGGTGGGGATGGTCCTGCCGCCCAGTTGCTTGATCTCCCGGAACAGGATGGTGCTTACCAGGTCGCCGTATTCATCGTAATTTTCGACCTTGACCGGCAGGTAAAGCTCCTTGCTTACCCAGCGGATAACCTTCTCGTAGGCCACCGGGGTTTCGGGCTTGGGCGTCATCTCAATGACATAGCAGGCGTGTCCGTCGACCGTTTCCTCACTGAGCAGCTGGTGGGTATAATCATCGACCGTGGAACTACCGCGCACCAGGTCATCGTTTGTGAAATCCGAGCCCATCCAGGATTGTGACATCATGGAGGGAGGCATTTTGACCGTGCGGTCGATGTTCGGGACATAGTTCCAGATCTCATTGCCGCGCTTCAGGAAAGCGGTCCCCTGGTCCCTTGCCGGGGCCGTTACCACGATCAGGGAGTAATCGTCACCAAGGCTCCAGGAGCGCATGGAAATTTCCCGGGTATACCTTGGCCGTACAGTCTCCATGGTCATTTCGGTATAAGAGGAGGTTCCCCGCATATTGTTTTCCATTTGTCGGATAATTTCCCTTGGATCCTGCGCAGCTGCATCGAAGCACGTGAACAAATTGATGCACGTGAACAGGGCGGGAAGAAGAGTGGTGATGGGTTTCATTTTTTTTTCTTTTAAGGTGAGTATATATAGGTATTTAGTTTTTTCTGTTTTATATGTTTGAATAGTTCGAGAAATAAAGAACCAACAGGGCAAAAAAAACCTGCAAACCCCGTGCCAAAATCAGTCGGAGTTCTTGCGTTCCATGGCTTCCCACTTCTTTAAAAGTGCAGGAAACTCTTTCGGCAGCCAGTCGTAGAATTTAACAGCTTCTTCAAGCCACTGGCTGGAGTGATCCTGTTTATTGGTTCTAAGATTAATCCCCTTCTGAAACAGGTTTTTCAGGGTTGTTAATTCATCGGCCCTTTTTTTGATATACTCCCCCCAGTGGATGTCCGGGTTCAACATATAATAGGTCTTCCGGTCCCCGGGCAGACTGACCATCTTGACAAACTTGGTTTGGATGACAGACTTTAAATTTGTGCTGATGGCGCTTTTAGAAGCCTGCAAGACCTGGGTAAACTCATCAAAGGAGACCATTTCTTTATCAGTAACCATCAGGTAACCAAGAATCCGGCCTGCCATTCGGGTCATGCCAAGGGCCTCAAAAAACAGGCCGGAGTCTTCAATGAAGTTTGCGCGTTCGTTAAATGGTGCCATGGTAGAAATTTTTTAATAAATGAATGAGGGGACAAAGATATGAATTATTTTATTAGTTCTGCAAATAAAGAACAAAAAAAATCTAAAAAACTAACTTGCAAAGACTATGCCATATTGCTGCACATGCGATACAAATTTTGCAAAAGGCTGCGGAACAGGGGAATGGGCTTCAATGACATGCACTGGGGGATTGGGCTGGGCTGGGCTGCTAACAGCGCGTGCGCAATGGCCTGGGGTGCTTTCAGCACGTGCGCTGTGGCGGGGGTGAGTGGGGTGGGTGGGTCGCGCGCGAGGGGTGGGGTGATTTATTTTGTAACCACACGGTTCAAGGCTTTGGCAAAGGCACTCCGGATGGCTTTCAGGTCGCGCTCTTTTTCCATGATCTGAAGTATTTTTTCCTGGTCTTTCTCCTGCCTTGATGATTCCTCGCGGAGATTTTCCTGGTTGGCAAGGATCATCTTCTCGAGCTTTTTCAACTTGAAGGAATAGACCGCTTCGATCACCAGGATCTTTAGAATCTCATCCTCCCTGCTCACATAAATGCGGTGACGGTCCTCCCAGTTGCTACTGAATGTATAAGGGGATGTTTGAAGGTCGATTGCCAGGCTTTTGATTTGCTGGTCGGGATGGTTCAGGAAAGTCTGCTTGCTGGGGGATGTACCGCTTTCACGGGCTTCCGTAAAAGCCTGGAAAATCGTCCTGCACTGGGCGTTCTCAAAAACCAATTTGTCCTCCAATATATCTTGCACAACAAAGTCTGACACCCTCGTGGGCACTTCCTCCATGCGCTTGTCTTCGTTCTCCACCTCAAAGATGATCTCCTTGTCGCCATAATTCAGCAGGATCCGGATGAGCTCCTTTTCCTGCCAGTCGTTTGAATCATGAACAGGTCCCTGCCTTTTGGCCTGCGGCGTTGCCAGGTGGTCCTCTTCCGGCTGGGGCGCCTGCTGCTGTCCGCCAAGTTTTTTCCTCCTCAGCTTGTTGACCTCTGTAACCAGCAGTTTCTCCTCGATCTGCATGAGTTCGGCGCATTTCTGCACATACAGTGTCCTGGCAATGGGCTCCGGGATCAGTGAAATTGTTGCTGCGATCTCCCTGATCAAGGCTGCTTTGCGAATGGGATCATTGCTGGTTTCTCCCAGCAGTAGCTGGGTTTTAAAGGAGATAAAGTCTTTGGCATTGTCTTGAATAAACTGCCTGACTTCGGCCGGCCGCTTGGTTAGGGCGAATGAATCCGGATCTTCCCCATCGGGGAACAGCACCAGGCGCACGTTCAGTCCTTCTTCCAAAATCAGGTCGATTCCCCGGAAAGCCGCCTTGATGCCTGCGGGGTCCCCGTCGAACAGCAGGGTGATGTTTGAGGTATACCGCCTGATCAGCCTTACCTGGTCTGCCGACAGGGCCGTGCCCGAGGAGGCGATCACGTTCTCAATGCCCGCCTGGTGCATGGAGATCACATCTGTATAACCTTCCACCAGGTAACAATTGTCCGACGAAGCCATCGCGCTTTTGGCAAAAAAGAGTCCGTACAGCACCCTGCCCTTGTGGTAGATGTCGCTTTCAGCCGAATTGATGTATTTGGGTTTGTTTTTGTCGGATGTCAGGATGCGGCCGCCGAACCCCAGCACCCTTCCCGAGAGGTTGTGGATCGGGAAAATCACCCTCCCACGGAACGTGTCATACAGCTGGTGGTCCTTGGATTTGCACAGGCTGGTCTTTTCCAGGTACTCCTTCTTGTATCCGTTTTTCAATGCGGTCTGCACGAAGGCATCCCATTGGTTCAGCGCATATCCCAGTCCGAATTTCCGCACTGTCTCCATGCTATAACCCCTCTCCTTCAGGTAAGTCAGTCCGATTGCCTTCCCCTCATCCGACTCCAATAGCTTTTCATGAAAATACTTCTGGGCGTAGGCCGATAGGTTGAACAGGCTTTCTTTCTCATCCAGCACCTCTTGCTGTTCAGGGCTGGGCTTTTCCTCGTCGATCTCTACGCCATACTTGCCGGCCAGGTAGCGCAGGGCCTCCGGATAGGTGTAATGCTCGTGCTCCATCAGGAAACTGACCGCGTCGCCCCCCTTCCCGCAGCCGAAGCACTTATAAATCCCCTTGGGTACAGAAACCGAAAAGGACGGGGTCTTTTCGTTATGAAACGGGCACAGGCCCAACAGGTTCACCCCGCGTTTTTTCAGGGTCACGAATTCCCCAACCACCTCATCAATGCGGGTGGCGTCCAAAATCTTGTCAATGGTCTCGCGGGTAATCATAGGGGATATTTGGTACGAATTTACTAAACAAGCCGGTCATTCTGGCATTGTCTGTGGGCATTTTATTTCTTTTTTCGTCGGATGGGGAAGGTGTTCCCACCAGGCCACTAATGGATGTTCCTTCTGGTCATTCCGCCGGAAGACTCAGGGGGGCTGTCACTCCACTGGGGGCTGGGCCTCCCAGTGCTTGTCGTTGCGCTGAAATACGTGGACCCTGAATTCCCGGCCAAACACAATGATTTCATAATCCGGCTCGAAGCTTGTGAGCAGGTCAAAATACGGGTTATCCAGAAGATCCGACTCCATGAGTCCACTGTTCCCGGCAAAGTGCCCGTCCCATATGAAAATACTCCCGGGCTCCAACTGCTGCTGCGGCCACCTGACCGAGAAAAGCCTTTCCCTGCCGCTCTCCGGGTCGTAGTGGTTCAGGTTCAGGTGGACCACCACGGCCGGGTCATAATAGTATATTTTTTTGCGGTCGAGTCCGCTTTCCCGAATATAGTCCGTCGCCTGTTTCACGACCAGGTCCATGCCATACAATTTTTGTGGGATCGGGTAGGTACTGAATGGGGATTGGACCATAAAGACAATGACCAGAATGATAAGGAGGCCCTTCAGGATCTTATCTGCAAGTTGCGGCAGCCGGTTCGCCCACCATGCGAACACACGGTTCATTCCGATAAGCGCAACTATCGCCCCCAGTGGCGCGATGGCCGCCATGTACCTGCGCAGTCCGAGGCTATTCCCTATGCCGGTTTTCCACATCACGACATGGGCCAGGAAATACGCCAGGAACACGAGAACGATCAAAGTGATGGCCGTCCTGTGTGGGTCCTGGGGCTGCAGAAACCCCTTGATCGACTTGATCCAGGCCGGGATCAGTGCCAGCAGTCCGATTACAACCAAAACCGTTATGACGGGATTGAAGAATTTGGGTGCATGCCCGAAATAATGGGTCAGTTTGCCGGTCCCATATATATCTGTCGCCCCGCGGTAGGGCATGTGGGTGATGAGCCAGAGGATGTCCCCGAAGTGAAACCATCCGACAATGCTGTAAACGACAAAACCGGTGAGCAGGAATGGCAGTGCTTTAAATTGTCTGACTCCCAGCAGGTAAAGGCCGAATAAGGGGATCAGGAAAACCCCTTCGGTGCGCACCAGCAGCGAGAAGCTAACCAGCACCGCGCCCGCAATAAATTTTTTCTTCATGAACAGGAAGACGGGCAGGATCAGGAAAAAGCCGAACATAACCTCTGTCAGTCCCGAAAGCATTGTCTCGGTAAAAATCGGGGTAAAACACACCAGCACCGGCAGGACCCAGGCATTGGGCAGGTTCAGCATCCGGGCGATGCGCCATGCCAGCCAGGCCGATCCGACACCGAGAAAAATATTCATCATGACCACCCCGCTTAAGCCGAATTGAGCAAAGGGCGAGCTGATCAGCGTGAAAACCGGTTTGCCCCAGTGGTCGAGCAAAAGGTGCGGGTGTTGCCAGGAAAAGCGGGACAGGAGATAGTGCGTGATGGTGTCACCTCCGCCGGCGAATCGTTCCGTTCTGATGGCTAGGTAGGTGAGTAGGATGGCAATGGCCGTCAGCAGGAGACCTGTCAGTGCCTTCTCCGGAAATGCCCCGGTTTTCGGGCCAGGCGGTGAGAGGTTTTGCCCCATGCTTACTTTTTGCTGAAAATGTTGTACTTCAGGATGCAATAGATGGCGCGGAAGCCGTCCTTCCATGAAATTTTCTTGCCCTCCGAGAAATTCCGTCCGTAGTAGGATATCCCGATCTCGCACATGCGGGTTTCCGGGTGGCGGGAGATCTTGGCCGTGACTTCGGGTTCAAATCCAAAACGCTTTTCCTTGAGGTTGAGGGACTTGATCAAATCGGCACGAAATAGCTTGTAGCATGTCTCCATGTCGGTGAGGCCCAGGTTGGAGAACATGTTCGAAAGGAAGGTGAGGAACTTATTGCCTGCCCTGTGCCAGAAAAACAACACCCGCCTGGGATTGGATCCGATAAAACGGGATCCGTAAACCACATTGGCATTCCCTTCAATCACAGGTTTAAGCATATCGGCATATTCCCTGGGATCATATTCCAGGTCAGCGTCCTGTATGATAATATACTGCCCGGTCGATTCCTGTATCCCCCGGTGAAGCGCTGCCCCCTTGCCCATGTTTTGCGATTGGTGGTAAAACCTGATGTCCAGCTCAGGGTTTGCCTGCATATAGGTATCGATGGCCATGGCCGTATTGTCGCTTGAAAAATCGTTCACAATCACCAGTTCCATCTGTATCTCTCCGGGCAGCTTCACGGCCGCCAGCCTGTCAAGGATCAGGTGAATGGTTGCTTCTTCATTGTAAACCGGGATGATGACCGAAAGCTTGGTGAATGCCATGGGAGGGGATATGGATTTGGAAAAGCCAAATGTACAAAAAAGCGCCAAAAACCGGTTCAGGATTTTTCAGGGTGTGACCGTTCACGGGATTTGCCGATGAAATACGTATAAACACGTATCTTATTTCCTATTTTAGTCGGACAAATCATTCATACATGTATAACCAATTCAACCATTCCCGGAAATATACCATGAGCGTTGCCATAGGCCTGCCAGGCAGGCCTTCGGCGGGGGAGCCAGACCGGCGGCTGAGAGCCTTGCCGCCTGCAGGTGCGGCTTTCCGTAAGCAAAAAGCACCAAAAAACCCCATCCCGTTGATGACCGCTAAATCTTCGTTGGGATGAGGTTATTAAACTGAAAGTTTAACATTCAAAACTAAGAAAAATGAAGGGACTATACAAATATTACACGGAATATCCCAGGGAAATGACCTGGTTCTCAGGAAGAGCTGAATTGCTCTTAATTGTCGCACTATTGGCTGGCCTGGTGCTGGGCTGCACAGAAGCAGTGGAAACCACCAAGCCGGAACGGACAGAAGAGGAGAAACTACTGATGGACATGCCGGACAATGTGTACTTTATACCGCACGAAGAAGCAGAGGAATTTAATCGGGCCATTATGGATTTTCATAGCAAAGTGTATATCAAGGATGGAAAGCTGGAGGTGGATTACCAGATTGGCCGGGATCCCGCCATCCCTTCCAGGTGGCTGTCACAGTTTTACGAAGCCCTGCACTCTGTGAATTATATGGTTGAAACCGGCGAGATCACGTTGGAAGATCTGGAACGAAAAGAAACAATCACGATTGAGGATTTTCTCCAGCCCCCCGATAAAACGGGGGGCAATAGGCTGCCGGGGAATGTACGCCTACGTCATCTTGGAGGCAATACATATTCCTTGCATTTTTGTCATGAAGCAGCCAATTGGCTGTTTGTTAGTGGTGGTGCAACAGGCCTTCTTTTAGGGAA
>SLNU01000372.1 GCA_007132865.1 Bacteroidales bacterium
ACCTGGGGAGGAACTGACGAACCACCAAATTCCTGCATTGTATTCAATAGCAAACAGCAAAAAATCAAACCATGAAGAAATATAAATTCACCATACACGGAAACCAGTACGATGTGCACATCCTGAATGTGGAAGACAACATCATTGAACTGGAAGTGAATGGGTCTGCCTACGAGGTGGAAGTCGATAAAACCATCCAGCCGGCAAAAACCCCCAGGCTGGTCCGGCAGCGCGTGGTTCCGTCAACCGACACCACCCCTTCGGTCGGTACGGGAACCAAAGCACCTTCTTCCGGCGGCAAGGGCACCATCAAATCCCCCCTTCCCGGAGCCGTTATAACCATCATGGTAAAGGTTGGTGACCAGGTGAAAATCGGACAAAAGCTGATGATTCTGGAAGCCATGAAAATGGAAAATAATATTGACTCGGACAAGGAAGGGACGATTTCTGCCATCCATGTAATCCCCGGGCAGTCGGTTATGGAAGGTGATGTTCTTATTGAAATTGGAGGATAAATATGGAAACCGGAACCCTGAACTATATTTGGGAACAACTGGTAGAGTTTGGAGGATACACCGCCTTTGCACACATCACATGGGGACATGTGGTGATGATCTGTGTCGGATTGTTTTTCATCTCCCTGGCCATTATCAAGCATTATGAACCCCTGCTGCTGATTCCTATCGGGTTTGGCATCATTGTCGGAAACATTCCCTTTGCCGAAGGGACCGGCCTGCAGATCGGAATCTATGAGGAGGGAAGTGTGCTGAACATGCTGTACTTCGGTGTGCAGCGCGGGCTGTATCCGCCCATCATCTTTCTGGGGATCGGGGCAATGACGGATTTCTCCTCTCTGCTTTCCAAACCCCGCCTGGTGCTGCTCGGAGCTGCCGCACAGTTCGGTATTTTTGCGGCCTATTCGTCCTCCCTGCTGCTGGGATTTGAACCCGCACAGGCCGGCGCCATCGCCATCATTGGCGGCGCTGACGGTCCGACTGCAATCTTCCTCTCATCAAAACTGGCACCGGAATTTATCGGTCCCATTGCCATTGCGGCCTACTCATATATGGCCCTTGTGCCGGTGATCCAACCGCCCATTATGCGGCTGCTGACCACCAAGAAGGAACGGGTGATCCGCATGAAACCCCCACGGGCGGTGCCCAAGCAGGAAAAAATCATTTTCCCCATCATTGGGATATTGCTGACGACATTCATCATGCCCACGGCACTCCCGCTGCTCGGGATGCTGTTCTTCGGCAACTTGCTGAAGGAAAGTGGCGTGACCAACCGCCTGGCGGAAACCGCCCGCTCATCGCTGATCGACATTGTGACCATTTTCCTTGGTCTCACCGTGGGTGCCTCCACCCAGGCCACTGTATTCCTGACAAATGAGTCGCTGATGATCTTCGGACTGGGTGCCGCGAGCTTCGTGGTGGCCACCTTCAGCGGTGTGCTGTTTGCCAAGGTCATGAACTTCTTCTCTCCGGAAGGGGACAAGATCAACCCGCTGATCGGGAATTCCGGGGTTTCGGCAGTGCCTGACAGTGCGAGGGTTTCGCAGCATGTCGGACTGGAGTACGATAAGACCAACCACTTGCTGATGCATGCCATGGCTGCGAATGTCTCCGGTGTCATCGGCAGTGCGATCGCTGCGGGGATTCTCCTAAGTTTCCTCACATAGTTACCGCTTATAGCACGCTCCCCGGTCAGGGGTTCAGGACTGCGCCGGCCCTTCGGCCCGCCAATGTCCTTCACCCCTGACCGGGGTCGCTTGAAGTTGTACCTTCCTTTGCGGAAACCCGGAGAAACCTCCTGCACCGATCTTTGCTGGGAATGTGGTTCCCGGAAATTTAAATGCGCTCATCCGGCATGGGCATCGCTATTTATGGGCATTATGAAACACAGTCAAAAAGGATTGAACTACCGGGTTCGGGGCGAGGGTCCCGCTTTGGTGCTGATTCACGGATTTACGGAAACCTCTGCCATCTGGGACGACTTTGCCGGGGAGTTGTCGGCCGATCTGCGGGTCATCACCCCAGACCTCCCCGGTCACGGCCAGAGTGATTGCACCGGAGAGGTGCATACCATGGAGGGAATGGCCGAAGCCGTGAAAAACCTGCTTGACCAGCTTGGCGTAAAGCATTGTGTGATGATCGGGCATTCCATGGGGGGCTATGTGGCCCTGGCTTTTGCACGAAAACATCCGGAAATGCTCTGCGGAATCGGACTGTTTCACAGCACCGCATTGCCTGATAGCCCGGAAGCCCGCCAAAGCCGCAGCAAGGCCATTGAGATTATCAGGGGCGACCACAAGGGCTTCTTGTTCAACTTCATTCCCGAACTTTTCGCCGTGGAAAACCGGGAACGCCTGAAGAAGGAGATTGAGGCACTGGTGAGCACGGCAAACCAGATGACCTCAGAGGCCATCATTGCAGCACAGGAAGGCATGAAGGTCCGCTCCGATGCCAGAGATGTGCTCTTTTCAGCCAGTTTCCCGGTGATGTTTATCGCCGGACAAAAAGACAGCCGCATTCCCTTTGAAAGCATCCGCGAACTTGCCGGCATCCCGAAAACCTCCTATACATTGTTTCTAAAGCACAGCGGACATATGGGCTACCTCGAAGCGCGGGATGAGACCCTGGAATTCGTCAGGTTCTTCGCTAATATGGCCTGGAAGCTCTACTAAAGCAAAAAGCTGCCCCGGGATTCGAGCTGGGCAGCATGATGCGCGGTCCGCCAGGCTCTCACCCGGGCCGCAGCGCGAAAAATGCGAAGCCCATGCCGGGTGAGCGC
>SLNU01000126.1 GCA_007132865.1 Bacteroidales bacterium
ACCAGAAGCAGGTTAAACGTTCGTTGGTGGATATTTGCCCATAAATGCTTCATACACATTAGAAATCAACCAGTATGCTTGCCTGGGGGGAGTACCCGAGGATGTGGTGGAACGAACTGGACAGGTCGATGCGGAAGCGCCCGGTATACATCCCGAAGCCAAAGGTGTTCTGTGTGGGCCTGCTGCCAAGACCGGCACGGACAAAGAACATATCGGCCAGCTGGTATTCGATCCCGGCTTTAAATACCGGGTCCCGTTCGATGTCCTTTTCCGTCTCCAGGCTCAGCAATACCCGTTCTGAAAAGGCATAGGAGAATCCAAACCGCAGGATGGTGGGGATGTACTCTTCCCCGTAACCGTCATTGGATTTGACCCTCGCCTTGGTCGGATTGAATATATGGGCACCGACGTTCAGCTGCGGGAGCAGCTCGTATATCAGGCCCATCTCCACGGCAAAATTGCCGGCTGATCCATATCCTTCCCCAATAGAGGTATTCAGATAGTTCAGCTGGATTCCGGCTGAGAGTTTTTCACTGAAAGCGTGTGCATAGGCCAGGCCGATCTTGCTTTCATTGTACATGGCGTAGCCAAAATAGGTCAGGCTGAGCCCGACCACCCCGGAACCGGCTGGCATCATAAATGCCCCGGCTCCCAGGCTCATTTCCCTTGCCAGAAAACGGTTTTCAAAATAAAAGCCGGCAGCGGGGTTTTGTTGCCGGGCCATCCCGGCCTGGTTGTGGCTGATTCCCCAAAAGTCGTACAGGCTCACACCGGCATTGCCCATCCCGGCCTGCCGTCCGCCAAACGGGAAATTATCGTTCGCTGCCCTCCCATTGAAAGCAAGTGAAACCAGTATAATCGCCAGGATATAAAAAGCTCTGCTCATCGGTCGGTCGCCGTTTCCGCAACAGATTCTTGTCACTCTGCGCGGGTTTGAGCCGCCAAGATACAAGTTTTTGTCAGACCCGGAACTTGAAGTTTGTTTTTTTCAACTCTTCATTGGCCTTGACTACTTTGTCCTTCAGGTCGGATTTAAACTTTTCCAGCCTGCTTTTTATCTTCTCGTCGGATTGGGCAAGAATCTGCATGGCCAGAATGGCGGCGTTTCGGGCACCGTCAAGGGCCACAGTAGCCACAGGGATGCCGGCCGGCATTTGCAGGATCGAAAGGATGGAGTCCCAGCCATCGATGGAGTTGGAGGATTTGATGGGCACCCCGATCACCGGGAGTGTCGTGGAGGCTGCAATGACACCGGGCAGATGGGCGGCCCCGCCGGCGGCAGCAATGATTACCCGGATGCCTCTCCGGTCTGCATTTTCAGCAAACTCCATCACCCTTTCTGGCGTGCGGTGGGCAGACAGGGCATTGATCTCAAAGGGGATCTCCATTTCGTCAAAAAAACTGGCGGCGGCTTCCATTACCGGCATGTCGGAAGTGCTGCCCATGATAATGCTTACCAATGGGGTCATGGTTTCTGGGGATTTGTTGGGTTATAGATGGATGTTGGGTTATTGACGGACAAAAATAATGAAATTATTTTTTCTGCTTTCCGGAGATTGAACATTTGCTGATCCGGGACGTTCCATGATCTTCCGCACATCCGGCCACGGCCGGATACAAGCCTTGACGAACCAATCCGACAATGATGGAAAAAGAAACTGCCAGGCCCCTGCAGAAAATGTTTCAGTCAGTGCCTCCTTCCTATGACCTGCTTAACCGATTGCTGACCTTTCGTTTTGATGAACGCTGGAGAAAACAGGCGGCAAAAACGATCCTGGCAGGGGAGCCGGCGAGGGTGCTGGACCTGTGCACGGGGACCGGAGACCTGGCCCTGCGTCTGAAGAAGGACGCAAAGGCCGGTACCGGAATATGGGGACTGGATTATAGCTTGCCCATGCTCGAGCGGGCCGGGACAAAAGCCGGGGAAAGGGGACTGCCTGACATTCAATTCATTCACGGGGACGCTGCCTCCATGCCGTTTGAGGCCGGGTTCTTCGATGCGGTCGGGATTGCATTCGCCTTTCGCAACCTGAGCTGGAAAAATCCCGATACCGGAAAATTCCTTTCGGAGATCCTCAGGGTGTTGAAGCCCGGCGGGAAATTTGTGGTGGTCGAGACCAGCCAGCCCCGAAATCGTCTTTTCAGGGGACTGGTCCATTTTTACCTCAGGCGGGTAAGCGTCCCGATCGGAGGAATGATCTCCGGACACCGGGGGGCCTATCATTACCTGGCCCATTCGGCCATTCATTATTACACCGCAGAGGAGGTGAGGCAGTTGCTGCTGGATGCCGGTTTTTCAACGGCAAGCCACCGCCTCTTCCTTAATGGGGTGGCGGGTTTGTGGGAAGCCAGGAAATGAACGCACTGCTTCCTGGCTGCCGGCGTTTGTTTGCGGCCCGGTGCGAAACTGATGAATGGTTCCCGCTTGCCGGCACAATGCTGCTGTGGTGGTTCCCGGCTGTTGTACAGAACTGCTGACCGGCGCTCGGCTTACCTTATTCCTTGCAGCGCCTCTCCCACAGCCTCGAAAATGGGTTGGTTGCTAATCTGCCCGCCAACCGCACGGTCCATCCAGTGACGGGGGGTGAGGTTGCCCAGTGAAAAGATCCGCAGGGTTTCATCCGCAAAGTCCAGGTCACTTATATGGTCCTCCAGCTGGAACATTATCAGCCTTCCATAGGGATAGTTTGACAGGTAGAGCGGAGACTGTATCATATGGGAGTATATGGCCAGCAGCGGGATGTCCCTTTCGCCGAACACATCTGCAAAATATTCGTTCCAGACCT
>SLNU01000292.1 GCA_007132865.1 Bacteroidales bacterium
CTGGGATTATTGATGCCGGGATGGCAGTTAGTTTCGTTTTTCAAAAACATTGATGCTCCACTTATTTTGATGCAAGCCATATTTAGCGGAACAGGAGTTTTGCTACTAACAACCCTACTTAACTTGCGCTTTTCGACAAAGTGGCTAAAAACCAATCCCGAATGGTTTGTTTACCTTGGCTTGTGCATTTACCTGTTGTTTGGAGGCCACGACAAGGCAAGGCTGTTTTTGCCTCTTTTGCCTTTGTTGGCAATTGTGTTTGCAAAAATCTTGGTGGAAGTGGAGAAAAAAAACAGCCAAAACAAGTTTCTGGCATTTATCAATATCCTTTTCTTTGCAAATGTCATTTTCGGTGGTCTGCTTTTTGGGCTTGAAGACACCGAAACCTACCTAGCAAAATTGGTTCCGGAGCACTCGGCGGGTACTTATCTGCCATTTCTTTTGTTAAACGTTGGGGTACTTTTGGCCATCCTTTTGTATATTTGGGTTTCGAAAACAAAAAATTTTATACTTAATTTTGAGGAAAACAAACAAGTTCAAAATTGAACCAAAAAATTGACATTTTAGAACTGAAAGGGATGAAACCAAAAGCCACTCTGGGTAAAAACGTAAATTTCTCCAACGAACGATATGTGTTGAATTGGGCTGTGAAAAGTGATGCTTTTAAATTAGAAAAATATGAGCCAAGAAATTGAAATAACTCTTTTCAAAGACCTTGCTCAAATAATAGAACAAGGAAAGCAACAAGTTGTAGCGCAAGTAAACAGTGTGCTAACACTAACTTATTGGCAAATTGGCAAAAAGATAAATGAACATATTTTAAGAAATCAAAGAGCCGAATATGGAGAAAGAGTAGTTGCCAATATTTCCAAGGAATTAGAAAGGCAATATGGCAGAAGCTATACCTTGCGTAATGTTCGCAAAATGATGCAATTTGCCGAAACATTTCCGGATTTTGCAATTGTGACACCACTGGTGACACAATTGAGTTGGTCACATTTTGTTACCTTATTAAGTCTAAAAACAGAAGAATCAAGATTGTTTTATGCCCAAAAAGCCATAGAAGAAAGATGGAGTAAAAGAACCTTGGCTTATCAAATAGAACGCAAAGCATTTGAAAGAAATGAAATAGCCACCTTGCAAGTAGCAGGTGAATTTGCAGATATGAAATTATTGTTGTCCGGTGAATATAAAAAACCTCGGAAAAATGAGTTTGAGATTCCTCACTACGTACCAATGACTAATGATTAAAGCCAGTGTACAGGATAAAAAGGAATTTGGGAAATGGATAACCGAAAGCAAAATGTTACTTTTTTGGCATTGCCCCAAAAAAGTAACCAAAAAAAGTCTAGACAAAACGAAGCTACCGCCCACAAGGCCAACGCCGGCCCGCCGTTTTGTCTGGCCAGCGCGGATTGTTTAAGCAAATTCGGTGCAAATTTCGAACCACCAATTCCTCGCCCAAGCGAGGAAAAAAACGGCCTTGCAAAAATTGCGAAAGTTTTTGAGGGGAGGTTTCCTGCGGTGGCACTTGCAAGCGATGCACGAGCGGGCGTGGGCTTGTGCGATGGCGCGGCTTGCATCGTGTGGGGAAACCGACCCGTAGAAAACAAGCAATTTTTGCGAAGCCTTGACCTTTTGTTACTTTTGGGTCAAGCCAAAAGTAAATAAGTAAACAAAAATTGCCAAAATTATTATTTAACCGATTGTGAAGGTTTTAATAATATGTCATTAGTAGCGGAGCGAGAAATCTGGTGATTTTTAATGGACACCAATGATTTGTAATATAAGGTAGTAAACAAAGTAGGACAATTAATCGAACAAGAAAATTGACAAAACTCAAGGTAAATAGTAAGTACTTGTTGGTCTTGGCAGTGGTACTGTTGGCAACTGCAATTTCGTGGGGCATAAACGGCCAAACTGTTATTGGCGTTGACGATGCCAACATCTATATGGTTTACATGAAAAACCTCGCCGAAGGCCACGGATTCGTTTACAATGCTGGTTGCGAGAGGGTTGAGGGTTTTACCTCGCTACTTTGGACCTTGATTGGCGCGGCATTTTTCTTGTTTTCAAGGTTTCCGGAGTTGTGGTTGCTGATTTTCAACATTGTGGTGGTAAGTTATGCCCTTTTCAGGGTGGTTTTGCACATCGACAGCCATTTCCCCGAAAGGGGTGTATCCAATTACTCCTGGCTATTTCTTGCGCTTCTGGTTGCACTTCCGGGCTACTTCGATTGGGCAGTTTTCTCGCTTATGGAAACCGGCCTGTGGAGTTCGCTGCTCATACTCACCTCGCTGCACATACTTAGGCGGAAGCCAACTCACAGTTATACGAAGTATCACCTGAAACTCGCCATACTTTCATTCTTGCTCCTGGTTTGTCGGCCCGAAGCAATGGCGTGGGTGCCCTTTTTTCTGGTTTTTAGCGGCATAAAAGATTATTTCGCTTTTGGCAATGCCAAAAAGAGTTTCTTTTCCACTTTCGTGATGATGGCGGGATTCGTGGGGGTGCTGGCCTTGCTTACTTTTTGGCGCTTGCAATACTTCGGCTACCCGCTGCCAAACACCTTCTATGCAAAGGTCTCGTCGAGCGTGGGTGCAAATATTGTTGCAGGCCTTATTTATGTTAAGAACTACCTCATTCATTACCCCTTAGTCTCTTTGGGCATCTTGGTTTGCTTCGCCTACTTCGTGAAGAAATCTCTTAAAACAGAACTTGGCTTTTGGCAGCAATTCAAGGTTGAGTTTGGCACACTCTTCCTGTTCGCAATTTTTGATTTAAC
>SLNU01000084.1 GCA_007132865.1 Bacteroidales bacterium
ATTATTCGTATTTAAGATGTTTCGCAGGGTTCTGCCGTGCGGCTTTTGTGGAATAGATCAGCACCGTGGAAGTAGCGATGGCCAAAATGATTACCAGGGCTATGGCGAAGTGAAGGATGCCCAGACTGATTCGGTAGGGGTAGTTGTCCAGCCAACGGTCCATGACCAACCATGCTACTGGAAAAGCGATCAGTGTGGCCAATCCGACGAGCTTCAAGAATCCGCTCATCAGCAAGAGATTTACCTGGGCCACCGTACTGCCCAATACCTTGCGGATGCTGATTTCTTTTTTGCGCTGGTTCATCATGAAGGAGGTGAGTCCGAATAGGCCAAGGCAGGAGATGACGATGCAAAGCACGGAGAACCAGAGGAAAATTTTCATTAGATTTTTCTCGGTTCGGGTCTGGTTGGCGAGTACCTCATCGATCATGCGATAGCTGTACACGCTGCCGGGAAAATACTGCTTGTATGCCCTTTCCAGCTTTGCTGTGAATGCCTGGGGATCGGGGTTGCTGAAGCGGATGTTCATCGTATGCATATGGTCCGGCCGGATAAAATACACGGCCGGTTCAATGGACTGGTGGAGGGAGAAGTAGTTGTAGTCTCTGATAACCCCGACCACGGTGAAATACTCATGGTCTTCATGGAACGTGTTTCTTATCCGCTGGCCGATGGGTTCTTCCCATCCCAGGGCTTGCCAGGTGGCTTCATTGATCAGGATGCTCTGATAGACATCGGTCCCGGCTTCCCTGCTGAAGTTCCGTCCGCGCACGATTTCTATGTCCATCATAGGGAAGAAGTCCGCATCCACATAACCGTAACGGGCCATCAGCCGGGTTTCGACAGAATCGGCTACGACGATGTCAGACTGCGTGCCGGCTACACCGTTGTAGTTGCTTGTCATGGCAGCACCCGCCACTTCCGGGAAGCCAAGCAATTGCTGGCGGAAACCTTCCATCTGGTCGTGGGTCATTTCGGCCGGGAAACGCAAAAAAGCCACATTTTCCGGGTTGTAGCCCCGGTCTTTCGACTGCATATACCCGGTCTGGTTTATGACCACGATCGTCGAAACGATCAATACGGTGGATACCGCGAACTGCAGGGTGACCAGGACCTTACGGAGCCAGGCCACCTGGGGTCTGCCAGACATGGAGCTGGACTTCAGTACTTCCGTGGGCCGGTACCTGGACAACACCATGCCTGGGTAGAACCCACTGACCAATCCGACAACAATCAGAATAGCCAACAGGCCAATATTGAATAGTGGATTCCAAATGAAGTCCACTTTCAGTTGCGTGCCGAGTAAAGTGTTGAATTCGGGAATCATCAATTCGACCAATACCAGGGAAAGCACCAGGGCGCCAAAGGTCAGCACCATGGACTCCCCGATGAATTGCAGGGCCAGCTTGCCCCGGCTGGCTCCCATAACCTTGCGTACACCTACCTCCCGGGCCCGTTTCACCGAATTGGCCGTGGCCAGGTTGATGAAGTTGATGCAGGCGATGCCCAGGATCAGGATCGCCACCAGGATGAAGATGTATACGGTGGAGATGTTTCCCTGGCTGTGGATCATCTGGAACTTCAGGTGTTGTGAGCGCAGGTAAATGTCTTCGACGTTCTGCAGGTAAAAGGTGTTTTTCATGAAGCGCTGCTCGCTTTGGTTCGCGCTCAGGCTTTCGTAATGGTCGTTTATGATCGTTTCCACATTCTCCGTGGAGGCACCCGGACGAAGTGCCAGGTAGGTCACCAGGCTGTTGTTCCCCAGTGCCTGGAGCCAGGGGGAATCATGCTCCACGGTCGAAAGGGACAGCAACAGGTGGAAATTAAGGTGGGAAAGGATGTCCTCGTTCTCATAAACACCGGTGATCGTATAGGGTGTATCGCCATGCCGGAAAGTTTCGCCGACCGCGTCTTCGGTATCGTAAAGCCGCATCGCTGCCGTCCTGCTGATCACGGCCGTATTGGGCTGCCTGAGCATATCCCCGGGATCTCCGCCTGAGATTATCGGGAACCCAAGCCTTTCCACCATCCGGCCCTCGCTGTAGTAGCACGACTCATTAAAAAATTCCCCGTCCACCTCAATGGTGCCATCTGCCCACATGATGCGAAAGGCTTCTTCCACATCCGGTATATTGTCGTGGATGAATTCCGCCCAGCCACCACTGGTTATAGCCACATGCTGTAGGTCCAGTCCGCTGGGCTCCTGCATCCCGACCATCCGGTAAAGGTCTTCCGAACCGGGAATGTGCTTGTCGTACGAAAGCTCGTTCTGAATGAACAAAGCAATCAGCAGGAAGGCCGAAATCCCCGCCGTGAGTCCCACGACATTGATGACGGTAAACGGCAGGTTTTTCTGCAGATACCTTAGGGCCGTATTGATGAAGTTGAGGAACATGGCTGTATAATATATGGTGGCTCCTTTAATGTTTACATATAATATGCCATCCTGATTAAGGTTCTTTTAATCAGTGTTCTATGGTAAACTTATAAAGAGAGTCGGATAGGAAAGGTGTTCACCGGGGGTCAGGGGTGTTCAATTGCGGACAGCCTCCCGGGCTGTTTGGATTTTTCGATTGGCGGGAGTAATTTTGCTATATCTATCCGACAATGATGATCAATAAAACAGAGAAGGAGGAACGCCAATACCTGGAATGGGTGAAGGAAACCCTGCAGGCGGCGTTGGACCGGATGGATGCCGGGGTCAGGGAGAAGGCACGTGACCTGCTGGAATCCAAAAAATACCTGTACGAGCACAAGGATGCGATGGACCGCATGGAGCGG
>SLNU01000171.1 GCA_007132865.1 Bacteroidales bacterium
CGGCTCTCCAGTTCCACATCCCCGAACGGGGCAGGCATGCTGTTTACCAATGCATCCCGCACGCTTTTCAGGACCTTTTCCTTTTGGGTGCTTTCCTTCATATAAGGTTATTTCTTTCCCTTCTCGCTGTCTGCGGCCGGGTCATTAGGTTCTCCGTCTGTGGCCGGAGCTTCCGTCTGGCCATCTCCGGCCGGGCCAGCAAGTTCACCACCTTCGCCAGGCACGCCCTGCTGATTGTCTCCGGCCGGGTCATCCTTCCGGCCGTCTTCGGCCGTCCTTTCTTCCCCCTGGTCATCGTTGCTGACCGGGTATTTCGACTGCTCCTCGCTGGTGTCGAAGGGCCGTTTCCCGAAAATGGCTTCCAGGTCTTCCCGGAACAGCACCTCTTTTTCCAGCAATAGTTCGGCCAGCTTCTCCAGCTTATCCTTATTTTCGGCCAGTACGGCCTTGGCCCGCTTGTAAGCGGCTTCCACCAGCTCGTGGACTTCCTCGTCGATGGCCTGTGCAGTTTGTTCTGAATAGGGCTTCTGGAAAGAATATTCACTTTGCCCGCTTGAATCGTAATAGCTGATGTTTCCTATCCGCGGGTTAAGTCCGAAGTACACCACCATTGCAAAGGCCTGCTTTGTTATCTTCTCCAGGTCATTCAATGCCCCGGTGGAGATCTTGCCAAAGAACAGGTCTTCGGCGGCCCTTCCGCCGAGGGTGGCGGTTATTTCATCATACATCTGCTCATAGGTGGAGATCTGCCGTTCTTCCGGCAGATACCAGGCCGCACCGAGGGCCTTGCCCCTAGGCACAATGGTCACCTTCACCAGCGGGTGGGCATATTCCAGCAGCCAACTGACCGCTGCATGCCCGGCTTCGTGATAGGCAATCACCTTTTTCTCGTGCGGAGAAATGATCTTGTTCCGCTTCTCGAGTCCGCCAATAATCCGGTCAACCGCATCCAAAAAATCCTGCCGTTCCACCTGTTTCTTGTTGCGTCTGGCGGCAATCAGTGCGGCTTCGTTACACACATTCGCAATATCGGCCCCTGAGAAACCGGGGGTTTGTTTTGCCAGAAAATCGGCGCTTACTTTTTCGTCCAGCTTCAGCGGCTTCATATGCACCTTGAAGATGGCCTTGCGCTCTATAAGGTCAGGCATCTCCACATGAATCTGTCTGTCAAAGCGACCAGCCCTCAGCAATGCCCGGTCCAATATGTCGGCCCGGTTGGTGGCTGCCAGGATGATTACGCCCACGTTGGTGCCAAAACCGTCCATCTCGGTCAGCAGCTGGTTCAAAGTATTTTCCCGTTCATCATTGGCCCCCGTAACGGGATTTTTGCCACGGGCCCGGCCGATGGCGTCGATCTCATCGATAAAGATAATACACGGCGCCTTTTCCTTGGCCTGTTTAAACAAGTCCCTGACCCTGGATGCTCCCACCCCCACAAACATCTCGACAAAGTCGGATCCACTAAGGGAAAAGAATGGAACCTGTGCCTGGCCTGCCACGGCTTTTGCCAGCAGCGTTTTCCCTGTACCGGGCGGTCCGACCAGCAAAGCACCCTTGGGGATTTGCCCGCCCAGGTCGGTATATTTTTTGGGATTTTTCAGAAAGTCCACAATCTCCATCAGCTCCACCTTGGCCTCCTCCAGTCCGGCTACATTCTTAAAGGTTATAGTCACGTGGGTGTCCTTGTCAAACAGGGTCGCCTTGGATTTCCCGATATTGAAAATCTGTCCGCCGGGTCCGCCTCCACCTGCCATCCTGCGCATGATAAAGATCCAGAAGGCGATCAACAGACCGATTGGCAGCAGCCAGCTCAGAATATCCCCTCCCCAGTTGCGGCGTGTCTCGGGATAGACCGGGAAACGCTCCTCCCTGGGCCACTCAGCCTGGACTTCGCGGATCAGGCGTTCAAAATTCTCCACGGAGGCGATCTGGAACGTATAATTAGGCACAGTGCCCTCCCCTACGCCCGTCCGCACATTCGCATCCTCATACTTTGTCTTGTGCAGGCGGTCAGGCTTGATGAAGACCTCTACTATCTCCTGGTTGACGATTCTGATCTTTTCTATGTCGGTGCTGCCATCCTCCAGCACGAGCATTTCATTCTCAAAGCGCATCTGGGAGATCTCCGGCGCGCTTCCGCCCCAGTTCAGGAATTGTATTCCGATGAAAACAATGGCCAGGATGGCGTAAACCCAATAGAAGTTGAAGCCGGGTTTTTTCTTACCAGGTTCACCCCCCTGCTTGGGAGGTCCGGGACGCTTACCGGAATTCGGGCCGGGTTTCTGTTCGTATTTCTTCTTGGTATCCATTTAAACAAAATAGTTAACAGCATTGATCATGCCATGTAAAAGCATCCGGACCATATTTAATCGTCCGACTCATACTTGTGGGATGGTGCATCCGCCCACAATTGTTCCAGCTGGTAAAATTGCCTGACCGGCTCCTGGAATACATGCACCACGACATCCAGGTAATCCAGCAGGATCCACTCGGCATTTCCTGCCCCCTCACGCCTGCGGGGATCCACCCCGATGGCTTTCTTGACGGTTTCCTCCACCGATTCGCCAATGGCGTTCACATGGGTACGCGAAGTCCCATGACAAACAACGAAATAGTCACAAACAGTGGATTGAATCTTGTCCAGATGGAGGCTGACGATATCCTTCCCTTTCTTATCCTGTATTCCTTTTACGATTGCGTCAAGCAAAAGCAGTGTCTGGTCTTTCGCTTTGGGTTTCCTCATTCGGTGCAGTGGTTTGTTTTTGCAAAATTAAC
>SLNU01000356.1 GCA_007132865.1 Bacteroidales bacterium
CCATCCTACGATAATATTAAAAAAGGGTATTCTGAAAATGCCTTGCGAAATTTGAAAAAGTCTGATAAGCAGGGAGTGTTTGTCGCAGCCCATGGCCGGCCGGAGGAAGTAATCACCGCATTCCGAAGCAGAAGGGAAAAGGACCCGTTTTCAGAAAAGGAATACATGGCGCTTAAACACTTGATTTATTCGGGAATGCATAAGGGACATGTCGAACTGTATTCGGCCTATTCTGACAGGAACAGTTTTTGTGGCGGCATTGTGTTTTACCGCAGCCACAACAAGGTGGTCTTCCTTTTTTCCGGTTCTGCCCCGGAAGCAAGGCAAAACGGGGCCATGTTCAAACTGGTGGATGCTTTTATCCGGGACCATGCCGGAAGGGAACTGGTGTTGGACTTTGAAGGATCATCCGACCCCAACCTGGCCAGATTTTATCGTGGCTTTGGTTCAAAAGAATGCGTATTTTTGCAATTGAGAATAAACCATATGCCCGGAATGCTGAAGCCAATTTCAGAAGCCTACCTTTGGCTCAGGAAGCGCATGGCCGGCAAGGGCTAAAACAATCAAACGATGAACAATCTCGGGAAGAATGGCTCGCTCCTCAACCAGTACCTGGCAGAAATGCGTGATGTTGAGCTTCAAAAAGACAGTTTGCGGTTCCGTCAGAACATGGAACGGGTCGGGGAGATCTTTGCTTATGAGATCAGTAAGACCCTGGAGTGGGAGGAAAAAGAAGTGATCACCAGTCTTGGGACAGCCTGTTGCATGGTGCTCAAACAGCAGCCGGTCATTGCGACAATCCTTCGTGCCGGCCTCCCCATGCATCAGGGTATTCTCCGGTTTTTTGACAGGGCGGAGAATGCCTTTATTTCCGCCTTCAGGAAGCACCACAAAAATGGCCGTTTCGACATACAGGTTGAATATACCTCCAGTCCGGAAATAAATGATAAAATATTGATTCTAAGTGACCCCATGCTGGCCACCGGTTCATCCATGGTGCTTTCTTACAAGGAGCTGAGAAGGAGGGGTGAGCCCAGGCATACCCACTTTGTATCCGCGCTGGCCAGTGTACAGGGCATTGAATTCCTGAAAAAAAACCTGGCCCGTGACAGCTATTCGCTGTGGGTAGGGGCCGTGGATGATGAACTGACGGCGCAGGCCTACATCGTTCCCGGACTCGGTGATGCAGGCGATCTGGCCTTTGGAAGCAAACTTTAACCTTTAAATAATAGAGCCATGCTGTCAAGGTGGACTGTCTTTATTGAGAACCTGAAAATTTCCCTGGGATCCATCCGAACCCATATGTTGAGGGCTTCGCTTACGGTGCTGATCATAGCCATCGGCATCATGGCCCTGGTTGGAATCCTGACTGCGATTGACTCCATCAAAGCCTCCATCAGCGAAAATTTTGCGATGCTGGGAGCCAACAGTTTCACCATACGGAACCGGGACATGCGCGTGGTTTTCTCCGGTCCGGGTCAATCCCAGGTTTACCGCCGCATCACCTTCGAGGAAGCAATGGCTTTTAAGGAAAGGTTTGACTTCCCTGCCAACGTTTCCGTTTCTTATATGGGCACGGGAAACACCATCGTGAGGTACCGTTCCCTGGAAACCAATCCGACGGTCAGTGTCATGGGCAGCGACGAGAATTATCTTATCGCCAGCGGCAATGAGCTGGGGTCCGGCAGGATCTTTTCACCTACCGAGCTGCAATTCGGCGCCCCGGTTGTCATCCTGGGCAGCGACGTGGTCAACACCTTGTTCCCGGGCACTGAAGAACCCTTGGGCGCCTATGTGAACGTCGGGAAAAACCGCTATGAAGTAATCGGGGTGCTCAGGGAAAAAGGTGCCTCATTCGGGATGTCTGACGATATGCGTTGTGTCATCCCGCTGATGACTGCCAGGAGGGACTTTTCCCGACCCACGATGAACTATACCATTACGGTCAGTACACATCGGATCGAGGACCTTGACCTGGGGGTCGGGGAGGCCACCGGACTGTTTAGGGTGATCCGGGGACTGCGGGCCGGGGACCCGAACAATTTTGATACCGCAAAAAGCGATAATATCGCTGAGGCACTGATCGAAAACATGCGCTTTGTCACCCTGGCTGCGACGATAATCGGATTGATCACGCTGGGGGGTGCGGCCATCGGATTGATGAACATTATGCTGGTATCCGTAACGGAACGGACCCAGGAAATAGGAATCCGGAAAGCGCTGGGGGCCACGCGCAAGGTGATAAAACATCAATTCCTGTCGGAGGCAATCATTATATGTCAGCTTGGGGGGGTGCTTGGGATTGTCCTGGGCATTTTGGTGGGCAATGTGTTGTCCCTCATCATCGGAAGCCATTTTATAATCCCCTGGGTCTGGGTGATATCCGGAGTTCTGCTTTGCTTCGGAGTCGGATTGGTGGCGGGGTATTACCCGGCAGCCAAAGCGGCCAAACTGGATCCGATCGAATCCCTGCGGTATGAATAATTTATAAGGGAACTACGTTATTAATGGCCCGCAGAATCCCTTCGGTGTATTTATCCGATCGCCTTCCCCCTCCCTTATTGTACTATTGTACGAGCAGCAGTGGCAAGCTGTAACGGCCCGAGGAGGTGTTTGCCACCACCATGTAAAATCCCGGGGCCAAGTCTGAAACATCGTACCAGTTCCGGCCAGGGGCAAGCGGACCGGGTTTCTGCCATAGGACCTGTGCGCCCAGGGCATCTATCAATCGGACCTGCAGGATTTCCATGGCCGGACCAGC
>SLNU01000160.1 GCA_007132865.1 Bacteroidales bacterium
AACTAACATTTAAACCCAAAACATGAGGAGATTTAATTTATTCGGCATTGTCCTGGCAGCCGCCATGACGGTCGTTTCCTGCCAGAAGAACCCGGATTTCGGTCCCGCGATCAACACGGGCAACGACAACCGGGTGCAGTATGAAACCTATTCCGGAGACATTATTAAAGACCAGTACATTGTGGTGCTGAATGAGTTTCCGGGAAGAATCCCCGATGGCTATGCCCCGGGCCTTGAAAGGGCCAGGGAGGTCATTGGAGGCCTGCTCGAAGAAAACCGGATTCCGACAGACAAGATCGGCTTTGTTTATGCATTTGCTCTGAACGGCTTCTCGGCGACCCTCACATCAGACGAAGTTGCCCGGCTGATGAAAGACAGGCGGGTCAGCTACATCGAACCCGATGCGATCATGACGATATCCGGATCGCAAAACAATGCCACCTGGGGACTGGACCGCGTGGACCAGCGTAATCTGCCTTTGGACGGAATCTATTCATGGGATGCCACCGGAACGGGGGTCAGCGCCTATATCCTTGATACGGGGATCCTGTACACCCACCAAGAGTTTGGCAATCGGGCCTCGATTGGATTTTCGGCATTTGGTGACGACGGGGTGGACCGCCAGGGCCATGGCACACATGTGGCAGGCACGGTCGGCGGCACCGTTTACGGAGTAGCCAAAAGCGTTGCCCTGGTAGGTGTGAAAGTTCTGGATGACGGTGGTTCCGGCTCAGTCAGTGGTGTTGTCGCCGGAATGGACTGGGTTGCCGCAAACCATAAAAAGCCAGCTGTGGCAAATATGTCCCTCAGCGGCGGCGGCAGCACGGCCATTGACGATGCCATAACGCGCATGTACAATGCCGGGGTCCCGGTCATTGTGGCAGCAGGAAATGGCAACTTCATAGGCCGACAGGACGATGCCTGCAAGTACTCCCCGGCCCGCGCCCCAAATGCCTTTACGGTGGGTGCCACCGTCAGCACGGATGCGAAGGCCTCCTATTCAAACTACGGCAACTGCGTGAACCTGTTTGCGCCCGGCTCCAGCATCACCTCGGCCTGGCACACCAGCAATACTGCCACCAACACCATCAGCGGCACCAGCATGGCCTCCCCGCATGTGGCCGGCGGAGCAGCCCTATTCCTGCAATACAACCCCAATGCAAGCGCACAGCAGGTATATGATGCCATTACAGCCAACAGCACCAAGAATATTGTTACCAATTCCAGGACCACCAACAATCATTTGCTTTATACCCTGGGCTTGGGGGATGGCAGTCCTCCTCCGGCAGAAAACCAGCCCCCCTCCGCCAGCTTCACCTTTACCACCAACGAGCTGACGGCCAGTTTTGACGCAAGCGGTTCTTCTGATCCGGACGGAAACATTGTCAGCTATGCATGGACCTTCGGGGATGGGACAAGCGGCAGCGGGGTCACGACCTCTCGCGCGTATGCGGCAGCTGGCACCTATACCGTGACCCTCACGGTGACCGATAACGAAGGTGCGACCGGCAGCACATCCAAAAGCGTGACCGTCACCGCCCCGGCCAGTAGCGATGACATCACCTTGTCCGTTTCCGCCTACAAGGTTCAAGGCCGAAAAATGGCCGAACTTACATGGAGCGGCGCGGGCACATCCAATGTAGTCATATACAGGGATGGTGCTGCAATTGCCACGGTACCCAATAGCGGAAGCTGGACCCATTCCACCAATGAAAGGGGTGGTGGTTCCCATACTTACCAGGTAATGGAGAGCGGCGGCACCAAGGTCTCCAACATTGTGACCGTCACCTATTAAACGCCTTTAATCCACGTATTTAACCAGCCCCGGCAGATCCCCTGGATCTGCCGGGGCTGGTTTTTTCACCCATGCACAATAAAGGTATACCCACCATGGTTCTTATGAACAAAAAACCCTTATTTTTGTCTACCTAAAGGCAGACAAGACCGGGACCTGTCAATCAACCCAATCATCACTTAAACCTTGCCCTATGACCACCAAGAGAATTGCCCTAATCGTCCTGTTGGCCGCCTTTTTCGTGCTGCCATCCTGCAAGTCCAAGCGCATGACCGTTGCCGAGCCGCCGCCTGTCCAGGAAGTAGTCGAGGAGCCCCGGCCGGAACCGGAAGTCATTGCCGAGATCCCTGCCCGCACCGAGCGCTTTACCTTTGAGCGGCCCGAAGAGCAGACCGCCCATGAATTCTTTGTCATTGTCGGAAGCTACAGCCTGATCGAAAATGCAAACCGTGCCCGCACCATCCTTACCAACCAGGGATTCACACCCATCATCCTGAAATCCGAGACCGGGATGAACCGGGTATGCGTCAACTCTTATACCAGCGAATCCGAAGCCAGGGTACGCGTACACCAGATACGGACCAACTTCCCCGAATACCACGATGCCTGGCTGCTGATCCGCCAAAGATAAATATCCCATGACCATTTTTATCCGGAACATCAAGGAACTGATACAGGTTGAGAAAGCCCCCCGTACCATGGTCAAAGGGGCGGACATGGCGAAGCTTCCGACGATAAAAAACGCTTTTCTGTTTATTGAAGACGGGCTGATCTCCGGATTTGGCACCATGGCGGAGTTTGCCCAGGGGGAGTTCCTCAAAAAAGCCAGCCAGCCAGGTGTTACCGAAATCGATGCCACCGGGAAGATGGTCTTCCCAAGCTTTTGTGATTCCCATACCCATATTGTGTATGCCGGAAGCCGGGAAATCGAGTACAACGACAAGATTCGCGGACTGTCATATGAGGAGATCGCCAAACGCGGGGGCGGCATTTTGAATTCAGCCAAACGTCTGCAGGATGCCAGCGAGCTGGAACTGATTGAACAGGCCCTGGAGCGCCTGGAGGAGATTAAGATGCTCGGTACCGGGGCGGTCGAGATCAAAAGCGGTTACGGACTCACCACCGAAAGCGAGCTGAAAATGCTGCGGGTCATCCGCAGACTCAAGGAATTCAGTCCGATTACAATCAAATCCACCTTCCTGGGCGCCCACGCCATCCCCGCAGAGTACAAAAAGGACCAGGGAGCCTATGTAGACCTGGTCATCAACGAGATGATCCCTGCGGTGGCCGGAGAAGATCTGGCAGACTATATCGATGTGTTCTGTGACAAGGGGTTCTTTACCGAAGAAGAGACCGACCGTATCCTGATGGCCGGGGTCAAGCATGGACTGCAACCCAAGATCCACGCCAACGAACTCGCTTTTTCGGGCGGCATACAGCTGGGGGTTAAATACGGGGCATTGTCGGTCGACCACCTTGAATTTACCGGAGAGGCCGAGATTCAGGCCCTGCTCGACAGCAACACCATGCCAACCCTGTTGCCGGGGGCGGCGTTCTTTTTGGGCATGGAGCAACCCCCGGCACGGAAGATGATCGACGCGGGGCTGCCATTGGCTCTGGCCAGTGACTACAACCCGGGATCCTCTCCTTCGGGGAATATGCAGCTCATCATGTCGATGGGTTCTATTCTGCTGCGCATGCTTCCCGAAGAGGTGATCAATGCCGTCACCATCAACGGAGCCTATGCCATGGGCGTGCACGAGGGCCTCGGGAGCATTGCCGTGGGCAAGAAGGCCAATTTGTTCATTACCAAGCGTATTCCCACCTACTCCTTTTTGCCTTATGCATACGGGAGCAACAAGGTGGAAACCGTGATTATAGAAGGTAAGATCCAGTAAAAAAAAGGGGGACCCATTGGAACGTTCAGACTATAAGTTGACAGCCAAATGTTTTTCCGGACTGGAAGACGTGCTGGCACGTGAGCTCACGGAACTGGGTGCCGCAGAAGTCGTCCCCATGCGCAGGGCAGTCAGATTTCAAGGCGACCAGGAGACCATTGTGAAGGCCAACCTTTGGTCCCGCACGGCCCTTAGCATCCTTCGCGAAGTACATGATTTTCATTTTTCAGGCAAGGAGGAGTTTTACGAGCAAATGCGCGTTGTGGAGTGGGACCGGCTTTTCAGCGCGGAAAGGGTCATCTCGGTGGTACCGGTGGCCCACCGTTCGGAGCTGTTCCAAAACACAATGTTTCTGGGCCAGCTTACCAAGGACGGTATTGTGGATCACTTCCGGGACAAAACAGGGGTGCGGCCCAGCGTGCACACCCGGGACGCCGAGGTGCGTATCCATGTGTTTGTAAACAACGACCATTGTGTGGTATCGCTCGACAGCAGCGGGGATCCCCTGTTTAAACGCGGATATCGGAGAGACGGACTTACCGCCCCATTGAACGAATCCCTGTCGGCTGGACTGGTCCTGCTCTCGGGCTGGGACCGGCAGAGCAATTTCATGGACCCCATGTGTGGCAGTGGGACCATCGCCGTAGAGGCCGCCATGCTGGCCGCAAACATGGCGCCGGGCTCCATGCGCAAGACCTTTGGATTTCACTTCTGGAAGGACTTTGACCAGGCACTGCACCCAAGATTATTGGAAGAGGCACGGCAGCAGCAACAGCCTGTCAAGGCGAGCATCCTGGCCAGCGATGTCAATGTGAAGGGGCTCGATGTTGCACGGCAGAATGTGATGAATGCGGGCTTCCTCGGACCCGTCACCGTACAGCGTAATGACTTCTTCGCCTTCACCCCTCCCCCCGGAGGCGGTTGGCTGGTGATGAACCCCCCTTACGGGCACCGGATACGGCAGGACAATGTGGCCGAGTTCTACAAAAGGGTGGGTGACACTTTCAAACAGCACTACCAGGGATTCCATGCCGGGATTATCAGCCAGGAGCTGAATGGGATCAGGAACGTCGGACTAAAGCCAAAGGCCAGGCACAAAGTCTTCAACGGTCCGCTGGAATGCCTGTTCGTGGTATACGAATTGTTTGCCGGCACCCACAAGGAACATGTGATTAGCACCCGCCCGAAGCGTCCCCGCTTGCCCTAGGCCCTTTCAAATTCGTGCATAAATGCGTACCTTTGTTAACTTCCGAAAACAAAGCATTAAATTCATTATATGAGAAAAAGAGTATTGGTAGCCACCGGTGGTGGTGATTGCCCGGGACTGAATGCGGTCATCCGGGCCATTGTATTGCGCGCCTCCCGCGAACGCGACTGGGAGGTGGTGGGTAGTATAAACGCCTTTGACGGTGTGTTGAACGAGCCCAATGAAATTGTGGTGCTGGATGAGCAAAAGGTGGCCGGGATTCATATCCGCGGCGGCACCATCATCGGCACCACCAACAAGGGCGGACCGTTCGCATGGCCCATCAAAACCCCTGAGGGCACATGGGACACCGCCGACCGTTCTGACGAGATGCTGCGCCGCCTGCAGTTCCTGGGGGTGGAAGCAGTGGTCAACATCGGGGGGGACGGCTCCCAGGCCATTTCTCAAAGGCTGTTCGAAAAGGGATTGAACATCATCGGGGTGCCCAAAACCATCGACAACGACCTTTCGGCGACGGACTTCACCTTCGGATTCCAGACAGCCGTACAGGAGGCCACCACGGCGGTAGACAAGCTGGTGACCACGGCCGCCAGCCACAACCGCGTCTTCGTACTTGAGGTTATGGGAAGGGACGCAGGATGGATCGCATTGCACTCTGCCGTGGCCGGCGGGGCCGATGTGTGCCTGATCCCTGAGATCCCGTACGACACCAGCAAGATTATGGAAAAGATCTACTCCCGTTTTCACCGGGGCCGGGGATATGCCATCATCGTCATTGCCGAGGGGGCAAAACCCGTTGGCGGGGAAGCCCAGTACCAGGAAAGCAACGAGGTCGGCTATAAGAACGTCAGGCTGGGTGGTGTGGCATCCAAACTCATCCATGAGCTGAAGGAAGCCGGACTGGAGACCGATATGCGGGAAACCGTGCTGGGCCATTTGCAGCGCGGGGGTACGCCCATCGCCTATGACCGCGTGCTGGCCACGCAGTTTGGCTACAAAGCCTTCGAAATGGTCCTGACACAGGAGTATGGCAAAATGGTCGCCTACCGCCATCCCAACATCGTGTCGGTCCCCTTCCATGAAGCCATCGCCCATTACAATTTTGTAGACCCGGAGTCTGACCTGGTACAGGCCGCCAGGGGCATCGGCATTTGCATGGGGGACTAAGTCCCACTCAAAAGGCCCGGTGTCTATAACTAGCACAAGTATGGAGCGGCCCACGTTTTTTGCTGATATTTTATTGCCGCTTCCCCTGAAGGGGACCTTCACCTATCGTGTTCCCAGGTCGCTGAACGGCGAGATACAGCTGGGCCAGCGTGCCGTTGTGCCATTCGGGCGCAACAAGGTGTATGCCGGACTTATAAAAAAAATCCATACCGACCCCCCTAAAAATTTCCAGGCGCGTTACATCGATTCGCTGCTAGACAAAACACCGGTGGTCACCCCCATGCAGTTCCGTTTCTGGGAGTGGCTGTCAGACTATTATATGTGCAGCGAGGGAGAGGTGATGCAGGCCGCCCTGCCGCCGGCCATGAAGCTGGCCGGGGAGACCCGCATCGTCATGCACCCCGACGCCGGCACGGTGGAAGAGTCCCTCAACGAAAACGAGCACGCCCTGCTGGATGCCCTGGCCAACAAGAAACAGCTGACCATGGGCGAGGCGTCGGTGGTCGCCGGGGGGATCCGTGTGCTTCCCCTGGTCAAAACCATGCTTGAGAAAGGACTGGTATTGCTGAAGGAAGACCTGGAGGACCCTTGGCGCCCAAAGACAGAGAACATCGTGGCGCTTGCACCCGGCCTGGAGATCGAGGACAAGCTGCGGGAGGTATTCGACCAGCTGGAAAAGCGGGCGCCGAGGCAACTTGAATTGCTGATGTCTTACCTGAAACTGTCCGGGCATTTGGGAGCCGGGCAAAAGGAAGTCATACAGCCCATCCTGGTAAATAGTGTCGAAGGCGGCCAGGCAGCCTTTCATGCCATGCTTAAAAAGGGCATTTTTGAGGTAAGCCAGAAACAAAAAAGCCGTTTTACCCATCTCGACGCAGAACCTGACAAAATCCAATTCAACGAATTCCAGCAGCAAGCCTACGAAGCGGTCAGCCAGGGGTTTTTATCCCACAAAGTGGTCCTGTTGCACGGGGTCACTTCCAGCGGAAAGACCGAGTTGTACATCCGCCTTATCCGCGAAACGCTTGAAAAAGGTCAGCAGGTACTCTACCTGCTCCCCGAGATCGCCCTCACCGCACAGATCATCAACCGCCTGCAGGCCCAGTTCGGGAACAGGGCCGGGATCTACCACTCCCGGTTCAACCCAATGGAACGCTCCGAAGTCTGGAACAATCTTTTGCTTGGAGGCATTTCGTCGGATGGTGAAACCATCTCCTACGACCTGGTGCTGGGTCCGCGTTCCGCCCTGTTCCTGCCGTTCAGGGACCTCGGACTGGTCATCGTCGACGAGGAGCATGAGCCCAGCTTTAAGCAGCAGGATCCCGCTCCCCGCTACCATGCGCGCGACGCAGCCATCGCCCTGGCATCCATGGCAGAGGCCAAGGTGCTGCTGGGCTCGGCTACCCCATCCATCGAAAGCTATTTCAATGCCCGCACGGGCAAGTACGGATATGCCGAACTACGCAGGCGGCATGGGGGCGTGATGATGCCCGAGGTTCTGGTGGCCGACATCCGCAAGGAGGGGCGGGAAAAAACCATGCGGTCCCATTTCTCCAGCCTGCTCTACGAGCATATGGCGGAGGCCCTTGGCAAAAAGGAGCAGGTGATCCTGTTCCAGAACCGCCGCGGGTTCTCCCTGCGTTTGGAATGCGGGCAATGCGACTGGCTGCCCGAATGCCACCAATGCGATGTCAGCATGGTGTACCATAAGAAGATCAACAAGCTCAAGTGCCATTACTGTGGCCATGCCTCTTCTCCGCCTGCCCGTTGCCCCTCATGCGGATCCACCGCCATTAAAATGAAAGGCTTCGGCACAGAAAAGGTCGAAGAGGAAATTCCCCTGTATTTTCCAGATGCCCGGGTGGCGAGGATGGACCTCGACACCACCCGTTCGCGGCAGGCCTACAAGGAGATCCTTGCCGCTTTCGAAAACCACAAGATCGATGTGCTGGTCGGCACCCAGATGGTCAGCAAGGGTTTGGATTTCAACAATGTAAGCCTGGTGGGCATCCTGAATGCAGACAATATGCTAAGCTTTCCTGACTTCAGGGCCTACGAACGGGCCTACCAGCTGATGGCACAGGTAAGCGGGCGGGCCGGCCGCAACCACAAAAGGGGGAAGGTCATCATCCAGGCATACAACCCCTTGCACAGTGTCATCCGGCAGGTCATTGACAACGACTATGAAGGGATGTATGAGAGCCAGATCGTGGAGCGCAGGAACTTTCACTACCCCCCGTTCATCAGACTGTTGCAGCTAACGGTCCTGCACCGGGAATCTGAAAAGCTGAACCAGGGGGCGGCCGTTTTGGCGGCCATGCTCAGGAAGGTTTTTCCCAAAAAGGTACTCGGACCCGAATACCCGCTTGTGGCGCGTATCAGGAATATGTACATGAAAAACATCCTGGTCAAGCTGGATCGTAACCAGCAACTGCCGGAGGCCAGGAAAACATTGCTCGAAACGGTGGAGAATTTCCGGGAGAGTCCGGAAGGCAAGCCTGTACGGGTGAACATCAATGTGGATCCCTAAACTGCTTCGGGCTACTCCTCCGGGTCCGGGATGATATAGATATCCTCCCCTTCCTTTTTCATCAGGTAGTTTTCCCGGGCGTAACGCTCAAGTTCCTCAGGGTCTTCCTTGAGTAGCCGAATCGCGGTGCTGTCGCGTCCAATCTCCTCGATGTAGTATTCCCGGTCACGGTTCAGCTCATTGAGCTGCCTTTGCAGCCGCCATTGGTGCAGCAGGTTGTTCTTGTCGAAGAACAACAGCCAGGCCCCCACGGCCAGCAAGGCGATGAAGTATTTGTTCTTAATGAACGATGGCAATTTTGACAGCACGGGCAAAACGGATTCAGTTCCTTCAGGCCGAAGTTACAAAAAAAGATCATACCAAGCCTTTGACCCGGGGTGTCCCGGCCACAAAATCCTTCAGGTAAAATGGCTCAAAATAGGCCACGTCCTCGAACTCTCCCGTTTCAAACTTCTCCTGCGCCAGGGCGATCATGCCCTTTGCGGAGGGCCATACATCCTTAAACACCATGGCGTTATGGCTATCCAGAAGAGGTTGGCATTTTTCCGCCCCATCCCCGAAGAAAAAAACTTTGTGCGACTCCAGCATCTGGCCGAAGCTTTCGGGGGTAATCACCTCGGCCGTTGTTTCGCGTTTTTCACGGAGGCGGGCATCATAAAGTGCATAGTAGACCTCCATCCTCCGGGCGTCGATCATCGGGCAGAACAATGCCTCCAGTGCTGCCGGAAGGATAAAGTCACTGCGCTTCAGAAGTCCCTCCCTGAAATGGTAAGCAAGTGCCTCAAGAGAGTTCACGGCAATCAGCGGAATGTCCAGTCCGTAGCACAAGCCCTTGGCTGCAGACACCCCGATCCGAAGTCCGGTGTAAGAGCCCGGGCCCTGGCTCACGGCAACCGCAGACAGGTCTGACACTGTAATTCCGGCCTCCCTGATAATATCCTCAATGAAGGATGTCAGCAGGCTTGAATGGGAAAAGTCCTTGCCGTTGTGTTCACGAAAGGCATGCAGGTGGCCCTGGTAGGACAAGGCCACGGAGCACATCCTGGTGGATGACTCGATGTGGAGTATGTATGCCATGGTTTTTTTAGAAAAGGTCCTGACGTTTAACCTTTTCTACGTGATCTCCGTCCTGAAGGTTTCGGGAAACGACACGATATGGCCCTGTAATGATCTCATCGCCTTCTTCAAGCCCCGACTTGATCTCAATATACTGGCTGTCCTGTATTCCGGAAGTCACGGCAAGCTGGACCGCTATCCCGTCCCGGTACACGAATACAAACTCCTGCGGCCTGCTGGTATCAGCGGTTTGCGGACTACCGGTGGCTGGTGCAGCTGCATCTGCGGTTTGTTCCTCACGCTCAGCTTCCAGGCCGGCCTCTGCCTCTTCTCTATCCGGCGACCCATCACCACCCCTCACAGGCCCGGCTGAGGGTTCCCGGGTGGTCACAGCCTGTATCGGAACCGAAAGCACGTCAAACACCTGTTTGGTCTGTATGTCTACCGTGGCCGACATACCCGGCCTGAACGGAGAAAGGTGTGGCCGGTCCGGATGCTGAAGCTGGGCATAAGATTCCTGAAGTACAGCGATGCGCACTTCAAAATTCGTTACCTGGTCTGCCGTGAGTCCCTCTACCGCTGCAGAGTTGGCTATGGAGGTTACCACCCCCTTAAACTGCTCAGCAAAATACGCATCGACCTGTATCGTGGCCGTATCCCCTTCATTCACCCTGACAATGTCATTCTCATTTACATTCACAACCACTTCCATCATGTTGAGGTTCGCAATGCGCATGATCTCGGTACCGGCAAACTGGGAGGTCCCCACCACGCGCTCTCCGATCTCTGCGTCCAGGCGGGATATCGTGCCGTCCATCGGCGCGAACAGACTGGTTTTCTGCAGGCTTTCCCGGGCTTCCTTCACCCCTGCCTCGGCACTTTTGACCTGGAATTCGGCGGCCACCACACTCTGCTTGCCCGCTTCCACCTCAGCCTGGGCCACCAGGTACTGTGCATAGGCAGAGTCAAACTCAGACTCTGATATCGCATTTTGCTCGTACAGCTGTTTGTTGCGGTTAAAGCTGGCGGTGGCATTGATGTATTGTGCCTGGGCCTGTGACGCCCTTGCACGTGCATTGGCCAGGTTGGCCCGGCTGGTGTTCAGTGCAGCCTCCATCCGATCCAGTGCCGACACATACAAATCGGGATTGATGCGGGCCAGAAATTGTCCCCGCTCTACGAAATCCCCCTCCTGTATCTCAAGCTGGATGATCTCGCCGGAGACATCCGGACTGATCTTCACCTCGG
>SLNU01000139.1 GCA_007132865.1 Bacteroidales bacterium
CATCGATCCCGATGCCAAGCAGGTCAGGGAATTCGATCACGGCGCTGATCAGGCGGTTGTGTCTGCTGCGCCAGACAAAATGCTGGTCAATGATGGCCGTGGTCAGCAGTCCGATTCCCCTCCCGAGCTCAATATTGTCGGCTTCGATGGTCCGGAAGGTGGACTGGTATTCAGGATAGCGGCGCTCGTTGCCGGTGATCATTTTCTCGCTCATAACCGCTGCCCCTGCACTGGTGCCGGCGATCATGGCTCCCCCTTGCCAGGCTTCCCATATGGCATCCATGACGGGGGTGTCCATGACAATGTCCATGAACCGGTTCTGGGACCCCCCGCTGATATAAATCAGACTGGCCCCGGCGATGGAATCCAGTTGGGAAGGGGTGGCCGGCACGCCCGGCAGGATGTTGAAACCGGCCAGGGCCGTAATCCCTAGCTCAGTAAACTGTTCGCCCGACCAGATAATGGCCGAGTCGGGTTCGGCACTGGCCATGGGAAGGATCAAGGCGTATCCCTGCGCATGCAGTCCGGCTTCGGTGATCATGCGTTCGACAAGTGCCGGGGGACGGCTGCCGCCCCCGATAATGAACAGGGATCCTTTGCCCTGTGGGGTGTCAGACTCCTGCTGGCCCTGCGGTGCGCAGGAAAGGCATAGGACCATGGCCAGCAAAGCGATGGGAAAAATTCTCATGGGCAGTGAAGTTAGAGCAGGTGAAATAAAAACTTGTGGTTAGTTTCTGACCACCTCTATTTTGTCCAGGAACATGCGGTCGTTATCGGTCACATCGTAATGCCGGATGGCGATGAACACCGACCGACCCTGGTAGTCAGACAGGTCGATGGTCCGCAGCAGCGGTGTCAGCCGTGGGGTGTCGGGGGCAAACCTTTCCTGAAACAGCAGCTCGAAATCCTCCGGCTCCATGCCCGAGTCGGAGATGAGTACGCCATAGTGCTCCTGACGGAAGGCTGGGGTGTTGGCCATGACGCCTACCCAGACGTTCAGGGTGATTTGCTGTCCGGGCTCCAGGCTTCCCAGCTCCAGCTGGGGGGTAATCACCCAATTGTCGGGTGTCAGTGCGCCTTCGTCAGGATCCCAGGACTGGCTTCTGAGGTGGCCGATTCCGTCCAAACTGGACCAGTACCAGTTGAACCCGTCCCCGTCCAGGTCCACAATCGTCATCATTTCCGGGATGTCTTCCGCGGAGTTGAAATCCTCTACGTACGGCAGCGGCAGGGCCCCGGTGGCCAGGGTGATGCTGGCGGTCCGTTCCAGACGGTTGTAATGCAGGTCGTTTGCGCTGGTAACCCTCAGCGTAATCGTGTATTGGCCCGATTCGGTATAAACCGCATAGGGATTTTCCTCGGTCGAGGTCTCCCCGTTGCCGAAGTCCCATTGATAGGACTGGGCCAGTATTGAGTGGTTGGTGAACTGTACGCCAAACCCTGTGATGGCAGCCCCTTCCCGCAGGGTGTCGACCTCCCATGTGAAATTGGCCTGGGTACTTGCTTCGGGAATGGGGATGGGGTCCTCCTTGCAGGAGTTGATCATCAGGGCCGCCAGCCCCATGGCGGCCAGCATCAGGATATGAATTGTATTTGCTTTCATTTTTGTCGGATGTTTGATTTGCAAGATTTAGTAACCGGGGTTCTGTACCATGCCCGGATTGTCATTGGCCAGGATCTCGGTCAGCGGAATTGGGAACAGTGTCTGGTCTGCAGAGCTTACATTCTCCAGCAAGACCTGGGCCCGGTTGGTCCTGACCAGGTCAAACCAGCGATGCCCTTCAAAGGCAAATTCCTTCATGCGTTGGGACTCAATCTCCAGGCGAAATGCCTGATAATTGTTGTCGGATATGGTTGTGGGCGCCAGTCCGGCCCTTACCCGTATGGCATCGATGTCCTGGCGGATGTTCGCCCCGCTGCCTTCCAGCAGCGTCTCGGCCTCTGCCCGTATCAGGTACATCTCGGCCAGGCGGAACACATAGGGGTTGTCGGTGCCCGCGACGATGTCATTGTATTTGTTTGCATAGGGATTGCCTGCCGCCATCCCGATGATCACGTCCCTGCGGATGTCATCCGGGGCGAAGGAGTCAATGAAGTCCTGGGTGGGGGCGAATTCGTAGCGTCCGCTCATGGAGGTGTGGAAGAAATACTCCGCATAGCGGTTGCGGTCCTGTTCGTTAAACTCCACCTCAAAAATGGATTCCCGGTTCGACTCACCCGAAAACAGCACGGCATAATTCGTTTCCAGCTGCAGGCTCGGATGGTTGATGACCGCAGTGGCATGGGTTTTTGCGTCGTCTAGGTGCGCTGTTTGTCCGTTTAAGGCATACTGGTGAAGGGAAACCCTGGCCTTCAGTGCCTGGGCAGCCGGCCTGGAAGCCCTGCCGCGGATAATGTCGGCCGACAGGTGTTCTATTGCGAAATCCAGATCGGTGTTGACGAGGTTGAGGACCTCGGCGACGGGCCTGCGGGGCACATTCAGCTCTTCTTCGTCGGCAAATACCGGTTCGCTGCGAGTGGGCACCTCACCAAACAGCCTGACCAGGTCATAATGGTGTATGGCCCGCAGAAAATAAAGCTCCGCAAGGGCACGATCCTTTTGCTGGGCCGTCATCCCTTCCACCGCAGGTATCTGTGCAATGACATTGTTGATGCGGTTCAGGCCGTTGTAGATGCTTGCCCATATCCCTTCCACAATGACATTGTCTGCCAGGATGCTGTTGTTGTTGATCTGGTTGTACCCGGCCG
>SLNU01000009.1 GCA_007132865.1 Bacteroidales bacterium
GTGGTGAACCACAATACCGCCAGGGATGAGGCCTCTGTATGGGGGCCCATGTATTCAGCGGTGCCAACCATCCCGGTCAGGGAACCGAACGGCGAATTTGCCGGGGTCATCCAGGCAGGATACCAGGTCGGACCCGTGAACAACCCGGCCGGCATACTGTATTACAATACGGGCAATTACAACTTCAGCAGGGGAACCAACCTGATGTACAATGCCCATGCAAACCTGAAGCTGATCGGAGAGGACAAACTGGTGTTCCGGACCCAGTTCAGCCACCAGCTGAGAAACGGCCACTACAGGTTTTACAACCCGGTCTATTTTGTGGATGACAAGCTGAAAAATGAGAACTCCACACTAGGCAAAGGCTACAACAACTATAGCAGCATCCACCTCGACCATACCTTGACCTTCAAGGAGCGCTATGGCAGCCACAACATCACGGCCATGGGTGGCTTTTCCACCCGCCAGGTGGATGCAAGGAATATTTCCGGGTCGGCACGTGATGTGCCGGGAGGCGTGCAGGAATACCTCTATTTCTTTAACTCCACCAACCCAAATCCTGACAGCTACAACATAGGCGACGGGGGTTTTGCGGAAAGGGGGGTGTCCTTCTTCGGCAGGCTCATGTACAATTACGGGAACAAATACCTGCTGAATACCACATTGCGGGCAGACGGCACCGACAAGTACTCCCAGACCTGGGGTTATTTCCCGTCTGTCGGATTGGGCTGGATTCTCACAGAGGAAGCTTTCCTGGCCGACCAGCAGTTGTTTGACCGCCTGAAGCTGCGGGCAAGCTGGGGCCAGCTTGGCAACAATGCCGTGCCCAGGGAGTCCGGCACCCGTGAGATTATGACAGGTTTTGGTTATTCCTATGTTTTCGGCAACGACCGTATCGTCCCCGGCTTTGTATCCAGCGTATACTTCAATGAGCTGGAGTGGGAAGTGGTGGATGAGGTCAATGTCGGACTGGAGATATCCACACTGGAATACAGGCTGTTCGGGGAAATCGACTGGTACTATAAAGTGACAAAAAATGCGGCTATCTGGACCAGCAACCTGATGGGGGCTGGCGGACTCGTACGGAATGCCGGGGAGATTCTGAACACCGGGATGGAGTTCTCCCTGCGGTGGACCGACGAAGTGGGTGAGCTCACCTATAGCATCAGTTCCAACCTAAGCACCCTGCGCAACGAGGTCCTGAGCCTGGGCGGCCAGCCCTATATCGATTCCGGCTCGGCAGAATTCAGGAGAAGATCTGAGCCGGGCTTCCCGCTTTACTCGCACTTTGGCTACAAAGTCATCGGGGTTTACCAGACCGAAGAAGAGATCGAAGAGCATCTCGACACCAGCGTCCATCCGCAGGTCCGTCCCGGGTTCCTGAAGTTTGAGGACCTGGACGGCAACGGCATCATCGATGAGCGCGACCGGCAATACCTCGGCGCCAACATCCCGAAGTTCACTTACGGCGGACAGGTAAACCTGGACTACCGGAATTTTGATTTCTCCGTTTCCGTATATGGTGTTTCCGGCAACAAGCTGGTAAACCGGCTCAGGGGTGAGCGGGCATGGCATGCGGATTTTAATTTTGACACAGACCTCTACGAAAACAGGTGGACGGGCCCGGGATCAACCAATGAATACCCATCGGCTGCCGGACTTGTCAACTCCTGGAATTTGAGTCCGCTGAACTCCTTCCTCGTGGAGGACGGCTCATTCTTTAGGATACAGAACATTAGCCTGGGATACACATTTGAGAACCTCCTGCCCGGCAGCGATTCCGGTTCGAAAGTCAGAATCAGGCTTGCAGCCCAGAACCCGGTCACGTTCTTTAAGTTCAACGGGTTCACCCCGGAAGTAGCCGGACAGGGAGAAGCCGCAGGCGTTTATCCCATTCCGACAAGTTTCATCATCGGATTAAACATAACCTATTAAAACACAGGACTATGAAAAAGATAAAAACCATCAGCCTGGCAGCCATTGTGATGCTTTTCATGGCCAGCAGCTGCGAAGATTTTCTGGACAAAGCCATTGAAGGGCAGATCCCACTGGAAGAAGTGGATTACACAGATACCAGCCGCATGTACGAGCCGGTATCAGGGGTATATGCCAGCGCAAATGCCAACAACCTGAACCACTGGGCCAATCATTGCATGATGCTTTTCCGGAGTGACTTCATCTTCAAGGGCGCCCATGCCAATGACCAGCCGGTCATGGAGGACATACAGGACTTCAACTATGCATCCCTGAGGAACGCCTGGTTCGTGAACAACCTGTGGACCGCCCATTTTGGGTTGATCCGGGATGCCGATGCCGCACTCGAGGAGATTGCATTGTTCGGGGAGCATGCCACCGACCAGAACCTGGTAAGGCAATACAAGGCCGAAGTGCGGTTTTTCCGGGCACTGGCCTACTGGCGCATGGCCAGAATATACGGGGATATACCTTACTACGACAGGAACATCATCGCAGGCGCATTGAGGACATCACCCAGGCTGGAGGCTTACGAATACATCCTCAGGGAACTCAATGAGATTGTGGACCACCTTCCGGCCCAGCATCCGAACCAATTGCAGAACATTGGCGGGGTCACCAAATGGGCGGCCTATACACTGATGGCCAAAGCGGCCGCAGACATCCAGGACTATGAGACCATGCTGCGAGGGTCCAGAGAAGTCGTTAACAGCGGGGTTTTTGCCTTGTTCCCGGACTATTATACCCTGTTCAAAAAACAGGGGGAGTTCTCCA
>SLNU01000058.1 GCA_007132865.1 Bacteroidales bacterium
CGTTCTATACCGGTAAGCAGCAGCTTGTGGATACGGCTGGCCGTGTGGATAAGTTTCGTACGAAATACCAGAAACATCTTCAGAAGAAAAGCTAGTCGAGCCTTAAAAAATTACATTTTTAGCCCTTTTCGAAGGGCTTTTTTGTTTATTTTTTTTACCTTTAGCCAATTCATTAACCCCGTCAAACCTTCGTTCCATGAACTATATCCTGTTTGGTGCACAAAGCCGTCCGCATCTTCTCCCTTTCACGTTTATCCGCCCCCTGGCCGATATTCGAGTGGGCATGCTGACCATCCGGGAAAAATGGGAAAAGCACCTCGGTGCGGCCACTTCGACCCTGACGGAGCCCTATCTGAGTGAGAAATTTCCTTTGGTAAAGAAGGAAGACAATGTGTTGATCAACGGCAGTGTATTTCCCAATGCCAGGCTGGTGAAGGAAATATCCAAACTAAAGCCCAACCAGACCCTGATCAGCGGGGAGGTGCTGATTGCACACCGCTTGCGTTCAAAGGATATCGACAATCTGGACATGGAGCTGCTGGAGGCGGTTACCCCGATGGAGACCTCCGGAGATATTAAGAAGCTTTCGCGGCTATGGGAGATCCTTAGCCTGAACGGACCAGCCCTGCTTGATGATTTTGAACTGCTTACCAAAGGGAGAAAATCCCAACCCATTCCTGCCCATGTCCGGGTCCTGGCTCCGGAAAACATTTTTATTGAAGAAGGTGCCAGGGTGGAGATGGTCACCATCAATGCTTCGGAAGGACCCGTGTATATCGGAAAGAATGCCCACATCATGGACGGGGCTCTGCTGAGGGGCCCGCTGGCCGTATGCGAGGGGGCAGTGGTGAAGATGGGCGCGCGGATTTATGCCAATTCAGTGATCGGACCCTATTCCAAGATTGGCGGGGAAATGATAGAATCGGTCGTATTCGGATACTCCAACAAGGTTCATGACGGATTTCTGGGACATAGCGTGATTGGAGAGTGGTGTAATTTGGGTGCCGGAACCAATGCATCCAACCTGAAGAACAACTATGAACTGGTGCGCTTGTGGGATTATGAAGAGGAAAGTTTTGTAAGCACCGGACTTCAATTCTGCGGCACATTCATGGGGGACCACTCCAAATGTGGTATAAACACCATGTTCAATACTGGTACGGTCGTTGGAGTCAATGCCCAGGTCTTTGGATCCGGATTCATGCGAAACTTTATTCCTTCTTTCACCTGGGGAAGTGTGGCGGGAACCAGTCAGGTTGACATCGAAAAGGCCATTCAAGTTGCCAGGCGAGTGTTTGCCAGAAGGGGTATGAACTTTGACGAGGCCGATGCACGGGTTTTGAAACATGTCTTCGATCAGACCTTTTCCTACAGAAAACTTGCCTGAATTCTGAAATAGGAAAACCATTCACCGTGTTTTACTGTTGAAATGTCATGCTTTCATGTATGGCATGCTGCTTGCACTCTAAAGGAAGGTCTGGAAGTATTGCAACCTTTAGAAGGTTTGCTGAATGCCGGACAATTTTTTTTTATTTAGTATGACAATTTGACGTAATTCTATATGGATTCTTTATTTGATAGAAGTAGTTTTGAATTTTCGGATATCATTGATGCCGATAGCGAGTTCATCCCATTGTTATCCAGTGAGGAAGAAGAGCAGATGGCCGCAGAGAAATTGCCGGAGGTTCTGGCAATCCTGCCACTGAAAAATACAGTGCTGTTTCCGGGGGTGGTGATTCCGATCACGGTAAGCCGTGACAAATCCATAAAGCTGGTCCGGGAGGTTTACAAAAAATCCCGATTGATTGGAGTGGTCTCACAAAAGGATTCAGGGATAGAGGAGCCCGGCTTTGAGGACTTGAATAAGATTGGTTCGGTGGCGCAGATTGTGAAGGTACTGCAGATGCCCGATGGCAATACAACCGTAATCATACAAGGGAAAAAACGTTTTGAACTGAAAGAACTGGTGGAGGTTGAGCCATATTTCAAGGCCAGAGTGGCTCCATTTGACCGGGAAGAGAAGGTCAAATACTCCCAGAGGTTCAAAGCCCTTATCTCCACAATCAAGGACCTGGCTATCCAGATCGTCAAGCTTTCGCCCAACGTCCCTAGCGAGGCGGCCTTTGCGATTAAGAACATCGAAAGTCCTGTTTTTTTGATCAACTTCATTTCCTCCAACCTGAATATAGAGGTCATAGAGAAGCAGAAGCTGTTGGAGGTGATCGACCTGAATACCCGGGCCAACGTTGTGCTGGGTCACCTGACAAAGGAACTGCAGGTGGTGGAACTCAAAAACCAGATCCAGTCCAAGGTGCGCGTAGACATAGACAAGCAGCAGCGGGACTATATCCTCGGACAGCAGCTAAAGACCATTCAGGAAGAGCTTGGGGGCAGTCCGCACGAGCAGCAGATCAATGAGCTGCGCGCACGTGCTGCGAAGAAGAAATGGAGCAAGACCGTGGCAGATACATTTGAAAAGGAGTTGACCAAGCTGCAACGAATCAACCCCGCAGCCATGGAGTACTCCATGCATACGACCTACCTGGAGACCCTGGTAGAGCTGCCATGGAACGAATTTACCCCCGACGGCTTTGACCTGAAGAAGGCACAGAAGATATTGGACCGGGACCATCACGGACTGGAAAAGATCAAGGAACGCATCATTGAATACCTGGCCGTGCTGAAGCTCAAGGGCGACATGAAGTCACCCATCCTCTGCTTTGTTGGTC
>SLNU01000158.1 GCA_007132865.1 Bacteroidales bacterium
AACCAAAATATATTGTTATTTGATGCTGCCTCCAATACCTGCTTATGTGCTGCCGGTACCAATAAATCAATCTCTCCCGGTGCAATGCCATCCGGGTTCAATGCCACTGATATGTTCACAACGCCCTTGTTCAATGCCTGCGCTGCAAAAATATCCAACCTTGAATATATCGCATTGCCTGCATACCTGACATCTTCCCAAATCAATTCCAACATCTGCCTTTTCTTGGCATCATCACTGACCGGTAAACCCTGTATGGTTAAATAATTCCTGTACTGATCCTCATCCATCTGTCTTTTGAGTTTCAGTGCAACAACTTCACCATACAGCTTTTCCAATCCGGGCCTGCCCCTTAACGGTGCTGCTGCCCCATGCGCTGTAACCGAGGCTGCTGCCTCAATCCTTGACCTTCCAATCACCGTCTGCCACTGCAAACCTATCTGTGGCTGTCCCATCGAAAAAAATCGGGGGAAAAACGGCACCTTGAACTGGTCTTGTCTGGCATCAATCAATGCCTGTACTCCGACACTGTTTGCCCATTCTCCAAATACTGACCTTATTCTGCTCATTTTAACCTCCTATTTTATTGTGACGTTGATAACTGAATGGTCTGCGGCAACGCTGCTGCCATTGCTGCTGTATGTGGCTGAATCCTGCGCTTATACGCTGTACCCCTCTTGAATACCGAAATACCCTGATTTCCGGTTCCAACCTCTGCATCCAAATGTAACAACCCATTCGGCAAAACCTTTGCTGCCAAATTCGTTGCTCCTGTACCTGCACCCGTGGCCTCATATAACACTACCCCGGTACCCACAGCCGGAAACGTCCCTGTTGTTACAAGGTAATCCGTTGTGTCTCCCTCTGTGATGGATGCCACTGCTCTCGCCGTGCCTCCACCCTCCGGTGCAAATACCGTCCCGACCTGCACATGGCTGCCCTTTTCGATATGTACACCTGTTCCTGCTGCCTTCTTGTTCACGACCCGTGCTGTTTTCACCAACACAGCCCTCCTCGTTTCCTCATTAACATTTATCAATGATCCCTGTGGCAAATAAACCCCGGTATTCAACCCCTTGATTGATAACCGTGCGCCTCCTGTAATCACCTCTAATATCAATTGGAAAATCGGCCTTGAACCCGCAACTGTTGTACTCACTGGTTTTAATCCCATTATTTCCAAATTTTTGATTAATAATTAATTTTTCTTTCCTGCCAATCTCTGTACCTCGGCCTTGATGTAATCATCGCCCGTGACACCGCCCTGTCCTGCATTCGGTACATCCGACACGATTTTCATTTCCACCATTTCCGCTTTAAATTCCTTGAACTCCTGCTCTGCCCTTTCAACGGCTGCATCAACCTCCTCATCTTTCTCCACCTGTATCATCTTTCCAAACTTGACCGGGATACCTTTCTCCTTTAACTTGGTTTCAAATTTACCCCTGACCTGCTCATTCTGCTTTTCTGCCCTCAATAACTTGATTTCCTTTTGCATCTCCTTGATGACCTTTAATGTTGCATCATCCTTGTCGTCACCTGCATCATCATCCGGTTTCGGTGGCTCCTCTGTCGGTTTCCCTGCCTTTTTTAACCGGTCAATCTCTGCCTGTAACGTTTTCTCTTTCTGCACTGCCTCTGCTGTCCTGCGGTCACCCTCTGTCTGCAAATCAATGGGTTTCACAACGCCCGTCTCCAACCTTGCGTTTATCACCTCCTCAATTTTGCTCTCATCTGTTATCTCCGGCAATAACCTGTCTGCCAAAACTTCAATGAACTTAATGGTTAGCTGCCCTGAATATTTCTTTTTCAATTCAGCAATAATCTTCTCTCTCATAATGCCCTGATTTTTAATTTAACATTGCATTTGTTTATTTATTTGTTTCAAAGGTAAGTTCTTTTGTATTACTTTGTCAAATTTTTTGATAACTTTTTTTAACACTTTAAAATTTTGGCACAAAAAAACCCCGCACATTTCTGTGCAGGGCATTAATTTTAATATCTTTTACATCCTATTTCCCCGGCATCTCTCCATAACCAAATTTATCCATTGCATCCTCATTTCCTGACTGCCTCAATATCCAATTTATTGTCCTCCATCCCTCTAATTCATATACAATGTCACTGCACCATGGATACTCCTTGTTCTCAAATGCCTCCTCCAACCATTTATCCCAATCATAATATGGGTACATCTCATTCAAATATGCCTCTGCCTTCTCAGTCATTTCATCAATGACATCTACATTCTTTAATATGATCTGCTCCCTTTCCATATCACAACCCATTAAACGGTATCTCAATCCCATATCCCCGGCTCTGCGCTGCCCTTATATCCTGTAACAGCTTTTCCTCCTCCGGTGTCTGCGGTGTACGCTTGTTCTCCGCTAAATACAACAATATCTGTTCCTCCTCCAATTCCATCGAATTGTAATCCGGTCTCCATTCTTTGTTTGACATAATTTCCAGTTTATTAAACATTAGTAATTTATTTGACTTTATACCCACAATTTTTCATACTATTGCGGTTCAATATTTTAGTCTCACCCTGCCCCGTGATGAGACAATTTTTTCCTGTTTAACTTTTATTCCCGAACTCTGTACATATCCTTATGACTCTCAAACACCACTATCTTCTCCCCCTCATACTCTGCCCACCAACTCCCAATATCATACGGATACGTGATGGTGATCTCCTTGTTTCGTGCTGTAATCAACACCTG
>SLNU01000151.1 GCA_007132865.1 Bacteroidales bacterium
ACGGGGTGTTTGCCGGTGAACCAGTTGACCACGTCGATGTTGTGCATATGCTGTTCCACGATATGGTCCCCTGCCAGCCAGGTCCAGTTCACCCAGTCGCGCAGCATGGCTTCCATCTCCGTCCATTCCGGCCGCGGGGTGACGTACCAAAGCTGGCTTTGGTTCCAATAGCAGTTTGCCGCCACGATGTCACCGATCATGCCGGCCTTGATATGCTGGTAGGTGGTTACATAATCCCTTTGGTGGTGGCGCTGGGTGCCTGCCACAATTTTTAATCCCGCAGCATCCGCCATTCTTGCGGAAGCCATGACCGACCTGGCCCCGACCGGGTCCACCGCCACGGGCTTTTCCATGAAGATGTGCTTGCGGGCCCGCACGGCAGCTTCAAAATGGGCCGGCCTGAAATAAGGCGGGGCGCACAGCAGCACGACATCCACACCGGTTTCCAGTAGTTGCTGGTAGGCATCAAAGCCGACAAAGCAGTTCTCGTCGGCCACTTCCACATCCTTTCGCTCCTTCAGCTCCCTGCGGCAGCGGTCCAGGCGGTCCTGGAATACATCTGCCAGGGCCGTGATTTCCAGGTTGGGACCTGCATCCAGGTAATTCATGGCCGCGCCGGTCCCCCTTCCACCACATCCGATCAGTCCGGCTTTCAACACCCGGCCTTCCGGAGCCTGGTCAAGGAAATCCACGTCGGAACCCCTGGGTCTGGATTCACTGCATGATTTTAGCAATGCCCCTGCACCCAATGCGCCGAGGGCTGCCACGGAGGCAGCACCCTTAAGAAACTGCCTGCGTCCGTTTGATTTGATTTCATTCTCCATGGAAATACTTATTGTTATGTTAATGATGGTTGGTTCACATTTACGACCGTCGGTTTGCCTTAGTCACCCGGGGGCCAGTCCAACACCACCCGGAACCCCACTTCGTTCATGTCGGAGTACCACCAGATGCTTTTGGGGATCTGTGGGTCGGTGATCAGCCACTGCTGGTGCCTGGTGTGGCTCCGGGTGGCAGAACGGACCTCTGTGGCGTCGCTGTTGAAGGAACCGCCCCTGATGACCCGCTCATTGCCTTCTGTCGGACCAGTGGGATTGCGGATGACCGATCCCTCAGGATAGCCCGCAAAAGGGTCATCGGCATAATAATCCGAGCAAAACTCCCATACATTGCCCAGCATATTCCTTAGTCCGAATGGGTTGGGCTGCACGGCATCGGGAGATTGTGTGCGTGCCATGCTGTTTCCGGAATAGATCACATGGGAGTTGATGTTCGTGGTATCCGCGCCAAACAGCCGGTTCCACAGGCGCTGGCTGGAAAAGCGGCGGGGATCCCCTTCAAAGAAGTAAGGGGTGGTGGTATTCCCCCGGGCTGCAAATTCCCATTCGGCTTCTGTCGGCAGGCGATAGGGCTTTCCGGTTTTCAGACTCAGCCAGTCGCAGAAAGTCCCGGCTGCATGATAGGTCATTGTGATGGCCGGTCGGTCGCCCCATCCCCACCCCTGGTCGGGGCTGCCCCATGGGGGAGTCGGACCCGATATGGCATCCGGTGCGCCAGGGCCCCCCGCACTTTGCACATAAGCACCGGCATCCGTCCGGCCTTCTGAGGCGGTCTCCCTGAAAAATGCCATATACATTTCCCAGGTCACCTCCACCTCCGCCATGAAAAAGGGATCCAGTTCAATGGTGCGGAATGGACCTTCATTGGGACGCCTTCCGGCTTCCCTTTCCGGGCTGCCCATGACGAAACTGCCACCCGGTATGGGCAGCATGTCAAATTGGACCCCGGTGCCAGGAATATACTCTGTATAGCGTTCAAAGGCATTGACAGTGGCCGCTTCCTCAAAAATGACCTCCGTTTCCCGATCGAGCTGGGACAGGCCGAAATCTATGGTTTGCTGGGCTACCTCTGAATAATGCCCCACATGGAGGTGGCAATTCAGGCAGTTCAGCTCATCTTCGTTGTCGGCAAAGTACAGATGTGCATGCATGCCTTCTTCCGACAATTGCAATGGAAAAAGATTTTGATGGCATGCGCGGCAACTCTCTTGGTAGGTGTGCCTGACAGCCTGGGAAAGCTGCCGTTTGGCCTCCCAGTTAATGGTCTCAGGATCCTTGAAGATGGTGCCATACACGTCCCTCGCACCCGTTACGGCTTTCGCGCTCAGGTACCTCAGGGTCCCCGGTGGCGGCAAATGGCATTGTACACAGTGTACCACGATGCCCGAAGGGTTGTCGTAATGGGTCGACAGGCGCCAGTTCTCTTCTGCGTGGGGATGCACATGGCAGCTCATGCAGAATTCATCTGTCGAGGTATAGGCCACAATGCGGGAAGAGAGAACAATGAACAGGGCCCCGAGCAAGAAGCCTGAGAATAGCAGCAGGCTGTAAGGCCTTTTGATTTTGCGTCGGAACCTGGTCATACGGAGTTTTCCCATGAAGATGCCTATTTCACGAAGTCGGCGTTGTTCAGGTAATCCAGGCTGATCCGGACACTTTCCATCGGGTCGTGGTTGTACCTTTCCACCTCCACGATCAGGTATTTTACCCCGGAGCTTTCCTGGTGTGCAAAAATGGTTTCAAAGTCCACAATGCCTTCTGCCCCCAGCTCGGTTTCGTCTTTTACATGCCAGTGCTCAAAGCGTCCCGGGTATTGCCGGATGTAATGGATGGGGTCGGCACCGCCGAAAACCACCCAATAAAGATCCATCTGGAACATCAC
>SLNU01000352.1 GCA_007132865.1 Bacteroidales bacterium
AAACCCTGCTGTCAGAGCATCCGATGTACAGAATCTGTGGAGTTTGTCCCTCCGACAATTTATTAAAATAATCCTTGTCCTGTTTCAGTTTCTGCGCGATCCACCTGCGGTTGTTCTCAAAAATCTGCTTGATTTCCATGCTATTGGTTATTAGCTGATTGCTCTTTCGGGAACTATTTTTCGTTTAAAAACCGGAGGACTATCCTGTTAAATTCTTTCGGGGCCACCAGGTTGGACGGATCCATCGCCCCGCTGATCACATGGAATTCTGACCCCTTCAAGCGATCAGCAATCTTTCGGTTGATGCCGACCATGAACTTTAACTTGTCTCCGACCATCACCAGGGATGGCAACTCCAACGCGCCCAGCCTTGTAAGCACAGCCACTTTGTTGATGGCCCTTCTGGCTTGGACGAGTTGCCGGAAATCAGCCTGTTGGGTGACTTCCCTGAAATAGGTTTCTGCATCCGGAGCAAATTTCTTGTAGGTGGAAGCTACCATGCGGGCCGCCCAGGATGATGGCAAATAATGAAAGAGTTTGAAGCCAGCGGCTTGCCCCCAACCCACTGTTTTTTCGAATGCCGAGCCCAGCTTTCCGAAACTGTCTGATACGATCAGTCTTCGAACCCTTGCGGGGTGCTGACAGGCAAACTCCATCGCAATCACGCCCCCCATACTGACACCCAGCAGGTTACATTTGGCGATTTCCAGATGGTCCATCAATTCAACCAAGTCTTTTACCCAGTCATTGAGGCTCAGGCTGTTTGCCCGCGGACTCTTTCCATGTCCACGCATATCGGGAATAACCACCCTGAATCCGTGTGACAGCAGCGGCTCGACCTGCAGGCGGAACATGGCATGGTCTGCACCGATCCCATGGATAAGCACAATTGGTTCATCCTTTTCATTTCCCTGATGCACATAAAACAAACCCCCTGGGGTGAAGCTATTGCTTGTCATACAGAATGGCATTACCTCCTGTAATGGTCCACCGACCAATATCCTCCGCCCTTGATCAGCAGAAAGATGCTGCCAAGCAGCATGGCCCAGTCAGTGCGCGAAGCGTGCAGCATCTCCCATAAACCCTGGTTGGCCAAAATGTCCAGCTTGGTGGTCATAATGGCCACGACCATGATAGTGATCAATGGAATTGCTGCCAACCTGGTGAACAGCCCTAGCAGGATTAGTGTCCCGCAAACCACTTCAAAGCCGCCGACAAAACTCCCCAGAAATTCCGGGGCGGGAAGTCCGATGCCTTCAAAACGTCCGGCGCCTCTTACTGCAGGGAAAAGAAACTTCTGAATCCCCTCCGACAGGAACACCGCCCCGACCATCAGCCGGATCAGGATGGTGGACTTTGAGTTGTCGGTTTTAAATATTTTTTTTCTGGCCATATTTTCAAATCTGGATTTTATTCACAGGACTCTCGTTCGGACCACATCGTTTTAAAACGGATCACTCTCGAAGAATTCCGGCGCCCTGCGTTGTGGATTGCCCTGTTCGAAACCATAGGCGATCTCCAGCAGCACAGGCTCACTGTAAGCGCGACCAAAGAAGGATACCCCTACCGGCAGACCCTCTATAAATCCCATGGGCAGAGAAATAATCGGGTAACCGGAATGCGCAGAAGGGGAGGAGCTGCCCAGGTGGAAGCTGTCCCCATTCACCCAGTCGGTAAACCAGGCAGGGCTGCCCGTGGGGGACACGATGGCATCCAGCCGGTGCTCGTCCATCACCTTGTCTATTCCTTCCTGCCGGCTGCCCCTGAGCATGCCTTCCAGTGCCTCCAGGTAGGTCGACGAATTCAGATCCCCCTTCTCCTGCGCCATTTCCAGGTAGCGCTGGTTAAAATAGCGCAGTTCCACCGGATCACTTTCATTGAATGCGATCAGCTCCTCCAGGTTCTTGATGGGAGCGTTGGGTCCGAGCGAAGCAAAATACTTGTTCAGGCCATCCTTGTATTCATATAGCATGACCTGGAATGAATGGCCGCCGGTGTTTTGCGTGACACGGTCCAGTTCAATGATCTCGGCCCCGCTGGCCTTCAGGTATTCAATGGTTTCCATCATCAGGGTATCCACCTTGAAGTTCCGGTTCAACGGTGCGGTAAAGAAACCGATTCGTTTTCCCTGCAGTCCGTCTGCATCCAGAAACTGCGTATAATCGGTAAAAAACCGTCCTTCCCCTTCAAGGCTTTTTCCATCGGATGGGTCCACCCCGACCAAAACTCCCAGGCTGATGGCGGCATCCCTGACCGTGCGTGTCATCGGACCGGGAGAATCCTGGGTATGGGAGATCGGAATCACACCGGAACGGCTGACAAGTCCGACTGTCGGCTTCAAACCAACGACCCCGTTGGCTGTCGACGGGCAAACGATGGAACCATTTGTTTCCGTGCCGATGGCCATCAGGCAGAGGTTGGCCGAAACGGCCACCCCAGATCCCGAGCTGGATCCACAGGGGTTGCGGCTGAGTACGTATGGATTTTTTGTTTGTCCGCCAAGCCCGCTCCAGCCGCTTGTGGACATGTCCCCCCGGAAATTGGCCCACTCGCTCAGGTTGGTCTTGCCAATAATCACTGCACCGGCCTCACGCAGTTTGGCCGCCACCCAGCTGTCCTGCAACGGATAGGAGGTTGCCAGTGCCCTTGAGCCTGCCGTGGTGGGCATATTGTCATGGGTGTCGATATTGTCTTTCAGCAGCACGGGAATCCCGAAAA
>SLNU01000037.1 GCA_007132865.1 Bacteroidales bacterium
CGGTAAAGATACTATAAATAGTACGACCATATCTTTCGCCGCCGGACGCACACACGCGCTATGGGGATAGGATGATCGACAACAGACTGGATACAGGGGCCGTCACCGGGCCGGCGAGTGCCTACGCACACAGCCGCCTGCCCCTGTACGACCAGGTGGCGTCCGATCTGCGGCAGCGGATCAGCGCCGGGGAATGGGCGCCCGGAGAGCGCATTCCGAGTCTTGAGGATCTGGCGGAACGCTTCGGCGTGGCGCGGGTGACCGTGCGCCAGGCCATCGGGCTGCTTGAGCAGGAAGGGCTGATCTGGAGGCGACAGGGCAAGGGCACCTTCGTCGCCCGCCGGCCCAGCAATGATCGCTGGCTGCCCGTGGGGACCGAGTGGTCGAGCCTGTTGCGCATGATCGACGGCACACGGATGCGCCTGATCGAGACCATGGAGGTGGAGCGCCCGGAACCGCTGCGGCCGGAGGACGGTACACCCGCGGCGTGTTATCAGCGCATCCACCGCATTCACACGCGCGACGGGCGGCCCTACTGCGAGATCGATCTGTTTCTGGCCAGCGATATCTACGCGCTGGCACCGGAACGGTTCAGGGAGCGTCTCGTCCTGGAGACCCTGAACGGCATGGAGCAGGTGGCGTTCGGGTCCGCCCATCAGACCCTGACGGTGGGGCGGGCCGACATGGAGACGGCGCGGTTGCTGGACATGGACGTGGGTGGACCGGTGGCGGAGGTTCGCCGGGTCATCACCGATCGCTCGGATCGGGTGATCTACGTGGCGGAGATCGTCTATCGGGGCGATTTCGTCAGACTGGATATACAACTGCTGGGTAGCAAAAAAGAAACCATTGGAGGAACGGGATCATGAAATTCTCACGTTTATCGAGCCTTGCCGTCGCCTGTGTGGCGGCACTGTCCCTGGGTTTTGCCGCGACGGCTTCCGCCGAGTGGCCCTCGGGCGACGTCACGTACATCACCAACTTCAATCCGGGCGGCGAGTCGGACATTACGGCACGCATGCAGGAGTCCACGTTCAAGAAGATCACCGGCCACGGTTTCATCTACCAGTACCGGGTGGGTGCCGGCGGCGCGGCGGGCTGGGCCCAGCTCAACCGCATCACCAGTGACGGCTCCGCCATCATGGGCATCAACACGCCGCACATCTTCCTGCAGCCCCTGGCGGGCAACGTGGGCTACAAGACCGAAGACGTGAACGTGGTCTACATCTTCCAGCTCACCCCGTATGCCCTGATCGTGCCCAAGGACAGCCCGATCAAGGATCTGGACGACTACATCGCACGTGCCAAGGCCGCTCCCGGAACGATCACCGTGGCGGGCACCGGCACCAACTCGGCACCGCACGTGGCAAAGGAGAGCTTCGATCACTTCGCGGGCATCCAGACCACGTACGTGCCGTTTACCGGTACCGCCGCTGCGTCCGCCGCGCTGCTTGGCCGCCAGGTTCAGGCCCAGTGGGCGTTTACCACGGCAGGCGTGCAGCAGGGTGACCAAGTGCGCCTGCTGGGCGTGGCCACGGAGGAACGCCATCCCCTGTTCCCGGACGTGCCCACCTTCAAGGAAAAGGGCATCGACTTCACCGGTGGTGCTCGCCGCGGCGTGGCCGTGCCCAATGGCGTGTCGGAGGAGATGCGCCAACAGATGTCCGATGTGTTTGCCAAGGTGAACCAGGATCCGGATCTGCGCAAGCGCATGGAGGATGCGGGCTACGTGCTGCTGGACATTCCGTACTCGGAGATGGCTGAATACAGCCGTCAGCTTTCCGAGAACTATCAGCAGGTGGCGCGCCTGCTGGGCATGATCCGCTGACACGGGCCACCCCCGCGACGACCCTGCACAGGCACCGGCTGATGCAACGGAACTGATCCATGTTCGAGTACCTGATTCAGGCGCTCACGCCCATGAACCTCATGCTGGCGGTGGGCGGGGTCATCGCGGGGGTGGCCATCGGCGGCATGCCGGGGCTCACCGCCACCATGGCGGTGGCGGTGCTGGTCCCGCTGACCTTCACCATGCCGGCCGATTCGGCCCTGATCACCCTGGCGGCCATCTACATGGGCGCCATCTACGGCGGCTGCTACGCCGCCATCCTGGCCAATACGCCGGGAACGCCTTCATCGATTGCCACCACCTTCGACGGTTATCCCATGGCAAGGCGCGGCGACGGGCAGATGGCCCTGAGTCTCGCCACCCTGGCCTCGGTGACCGGCGGCTTCCTGAGTGTGGTGGCCCTGTTGCTGCTCGCCCCGCAGCTGGCCAAGGTCGCACTGGCCTTCGGTCCGCCGGAGTATTTCTGGCTGGCGGTGCTCGGCCTGACCCTGGTGGCATCACTTTCCAAGGGCACCCTGCTCAAGGGTCTGCTCGGGGCCTGTCTGGGTCTGCTGATCTCGTTCACGGGTTCCGCCGTGGTGGGCGGCGACATGCGCTTCACCTTCAATCAGCCAGCCCTGGTGGGCGGCGTGAACATCATCGTCGCGCTGATCGGCATCTTCTGTATCCCGGTGATCCTGGACCTGGTGTCCTCGCCGGACCCGCACATGGAGGTCAACGCGGGGGAGAAGAAGGGTCTGCGCCTTGGCGAGGCCTTCCGTCACGCATGGCGGGAAAAGGTCAACCTGCTCAAGAGTTCCGCCATTGGCACCCTGGTCGGCGCGCTGCCTGCCGCGGGCGGGTCCGTGGCATCCCTGATCGCCTATTC
>SLNU01000066.1 GCA_007132865.1 Bacteroidales bacterium
AATGGCCCCGGGCACGGCTGTGACGAAGAGGCCTTACGGCTCGTAAGCATGCTACAGTATGACCCGGTGAAAAACCGGGGTGTTAAGGTCACCACCAACAACCGGATGAAGATCCCCTTCCGCCTCGAACGAAAGAAAAAACCCACCACAAGCGTTCGCATCACTTATACCCCTGCAACCAAACCTGCCGCCGCCGGCAAAGTTGCTGGCACCGGTAAAACTGACGGCAAGGACCCGGACGGCAAGGGCAGTAAAGGGAACACGGATAAGGCTGAGCCGAAAAAACCAGGCTATGGTTACACAATAAACCTTGGCGGGGGCAGTTGAGCTTTAGCCGGTATATGCTGTCCGGTAATAATTTATTTACAAACATGAACCATTCCCCGTTGATCAGACTGACCAAGCAATTCCGTTTTGAAGCCGCGCACGCCCTCTGGAATTACGATGGGGCCTGCAGAAACATTCACGGACACAGTTATGTGTTGGACGTCACCCTGTGCGGTCGCCCGCTGGACGACCCGGAAAATCCAAAACACGGCATGGTCATTGATTTTTCCGTGCTGAAAAAAATCGTGCATGAACAGATCATTGATGCATTCGATCATGCACTGATGGTGAACGCCCACACCCCCCATGCCGGGATGGTATCAGATGGCAAAATCTTTGGCAAGGTGCTTGCCCTTCCCTACCAGCCCACCTGTGAAAACCTGATCGATGATTTTGCCAAACGGCTGGCTTCGGTTCTTCCAGAAAGGGTCGCCCTGCATTCGCTTCGCCTTCATGAGACGACCACCTCCTATGCCGAGTGGCATGCAAGCGACAACCCACCCGTTCAGAAACCCACGGAGTAACTAAGCCTCAGTGAGAAATTATCGCTGAATGCGGGCAGTCCGTAGGGCCCGTAACGGTACATAAATTCCAGTCCCAACCCGGTTAGTCCCACTCTATAAAGATTCCTAACCGCCAGTCCGGATTCTACAAAGCCTTTCTCCATGGCGCCGGGCAGCATGGTGTGCCGGTTCTGGCCGGCCGGTTTCCATCCGATCCCGGCATTGGTGAGCAGCACAAAACGGGGATTGAACTTTCTGGAGCGATACAAGAGGTTTTCAAAATCATGCTGCCAGAACAAGGCCACATACCTGCCCGACACAAACTCATCCATGCGCACGGTCGAAAATGCATTGGGGACCGCAAAGCCATATCTGGCATAGGCCGCCGGGGCGGTAAACAGCCGGGTCCACGGAACCTCCCCGTCTACCAGTCCGGCCATGAGGGTAAATCGCTGGGTGCCAAGCATGCGGATAGGGACGCTTTTGCTAAACATGGCTTCCAGCCGCCAGTAAGCATATTCGCCCCGCAAAGGTCCCTCCCAAGCCCTCGCGATATTTAAATGGAGTACCGGGACTTCCTCTCCCATGGACAGGATGCGGTCGGGTGTCAGGATAAACCTTTCCCCGTAAGCCAGCCGGAACTGCAGCCCGGTTTCGAAATACCGCTGGTCCTCACCAGGGTATGGCAATGGGACTTGTGGTTCCGGCAGCGGCACATCAGGCTCTGACAGCATCGGTTCCATAGCGGGAATACCAGGCGCAAAAAATGTGTATCCGTCTGTCGGACTTACCCGCTCGGTGGCAGCATAGGCCCTTATGGTCAAAAAGTTTCTCCATGTACGTCCCTGCAACCAGACCTGGTGTCGCTCATGCATATCCATTGTCTCCAGGAAAAACCGGCGCAGTATCTCCGGGGATAGCAGGGTACGCGGACCAATGAAAGAAGATCCACCCCGTTCCTCCAGGTCCATCCTGTAATCATAACCCAGGTGCAGGTCTGTCAAGCGGTCCAACACAACATGCCCACCACCCCCATATTTGATACGATCATCCCCGAATCCATAGGCAAGCAAGCCATTGAACCCCATCCTGTGGGAGAAAAGCCTGTTGGTCTCCAGGGAAAGCGCCGTTCGAAACCCTTCCGCCGGACTATAGGCGAAAAGATCAATAAGGGACAGGTCCACCCGGCCCAACCTGTAAGCACCCGACAGCAAGGCCCCGATGGATTCCATTCTTCGGTCAAGTGTTCTGTTGGCGGCCAGGCTGTCCAGGTACTGGTAGGTGTTTCGTTCCCTGTTTGTCAGAGAATCTGTCCGGAACTTGTCCCAGTATTGCTCATCATCTACCAGGGTCGCCGGGGAGAATTCCAAATGGAAAGGGGAGAAATCACGCCTGCGCAGGGACGCATCCAGCCGGATATCCTGCAAATAGGTCCGCCCACTCCCCAGTAAGCGGAAATTATTCAGGCCTTCCAGGTTTACCAATTCAAAATCGATATTCAACTGGGTGGGAAACCACGCCTTTCCATCCACCAGCTCATACATTTGCCTGATGCGGATGCTGGCATTGCCGTTTCCCCCTGTCGGTCCGGCAATGACATTTTGCAGGGCCCAGCCATTGGTGTTGACATACAGCGAGCCGGCCAGTCCTTCAAAATTCCTGTTGCGTGCCGGCCGGTAGGAAATAACGAACACCGTATCCTTTCCCACATAGGTAGTGTCTTCCAGCAGAAAAACGTAGCGGTCGAGGCTGCCCGGTGCCAGGGGGCTGACATAGCGGCTGCCGGAAATTTCCACCTGGTTGTTGTAAAAGGAAAACGACTGCATCTGGGTGATCAACAAGGCCAGCACCGGATTCTCAAATCCCGAAACACGGGAGG
>SLNU01000122.1 GCA_007132865.1 Bacteroidales bacterium
AGTTAGTAAGACAGCAGCACAACAAACGGAGGCGATTGAAAGTGGACAGAGGGTTCTTAAACAGCAAATTCGGAATTGAAATCGAAATGACCGGGATTACTCGCAGCCATGCAGCGCATCTAGTTCGACTCTATCTTGGTGGGACGGTCGAGCGGACATATGGCACATACGACACTTACAAAGTAACAGCACCAGATGGCAGGGTATGGGAGATAAAGTATGACAGTAGCATCAACCAACAGCGGAAAGTAGGTGGCCAGAAGGTGGCGGCCGACAGAGAGCACTCAATCGAGCTTGTTAGTCCGGTGCTCACCTATGACAGCGACATTGATACAGTCCAGGGACTTGTTCGTGTGCTTCGCAAGGGTGGCGCATTCAGCGAGGCGCAGAACGCCACCGGGATCCACATTCACCTAGACGGCGCAAAGCATAACGCCAGAACAATCAGGAATTTCGTCCACCTAGTCCACGCTAAGAACGATTTGCTCTATGAGAGCTTGCAGATTGAAGCCGCCAGAATGTTCTTCTGCAAGAAGATGGATGAGGTCATGGTCAACCGGATCAAGAACACAACTTCTCCAACTATGGAACGGCTTGAGGAAATTTGGTACGAAGGCAATTCTGGCCGGAGGTCTTCGCATTACAATTCGACGCGGTACCGGTTTCTCAATCTCCACAGTTACTTTAATGGCACATATGGCACTGTAGAATTGAGAGCGTTCAACGGCACATTACACGCCGGGAAAGTTCGCAGTTACATTGTTTTGGCCTTGGCCATGAACCACAAAGCGTTGACACAAAAAAGCGTCAGCAGCAAGAAAGCGCAGCTGGAAAATCCGAAATTCGCAATGCGAACGTGGCTCACTCAAATGGGTCTTGTTGGCGAAGAGTTCAAGGCCTGCCGAGAGCATCTGACCAGTCATCTGGCAGGTTCGTCGGCTTGGAGGCACCAGCTGGCAGGATAACAGATGGCAAACGATGGGAGGGGCGAATTGTCCCTCCAACTGGATTGGGAAGGGAATGGTAAAGGTGGCAAAGGGAAAGCGATTGTATGCCGCATATGGTTCTAACCTGCATAGAGGACAGATGGCTTATAGGTGCGCTGAGGCGAGGGTTAGCGGCAAAGGCAGGCTAGAGGGCTACCGGTTGGTATTTCAGGCGTCCTTCGCCAACGTGGAGCGACTGGCGGGGTCTGTGGTTCCTGTCTTGCTATGGGAGATTAGCAAACAAGACGAACGAAATCTAGACAGGTATGAGGGGTTCCCGTTATTGTACCGGAAAGCTATTGTTAAAGTCCGGCAGGACGATGGCAGCGTTGCAGATGCGCTAACGTATGTCATGACAGGTCTACGGCAGCAGCGACTAATGCCAACTCGCCAATATCTCCAGACGGTGATGGATGGTTACTGCGACGCAGGGTTCGATTTGAGTTTCATCCGCCAAGCTCTAGAACTTCTGGCAGAATCTAACCGTTGTAATACTACAGCAGCCGATGTATAATGGGTTTGTAAGAGAGACACACACAAAACAGGGGGCAATTACAGTGATACCAGAGAACGTGAAAGAAGACCTAGCACGATATGAGAAGGCGCGGGAAAGGGAAGTCCAGACGACCAACTTCGCAGAAATCAAGTCAATGCTTCGCCGGATGGCCGATGAGTTAGAGACAGTTGAGCAGCGATTGTCGATGGGTAGTAGTGGGTATGTACAGCCGCATCAATCGATCGAAGCTTACTACCTCGAGTTCAGCCAAAAAATGAACGCTTGCTCCTACAAGTTGGTCGGCTTGATTGGCGGCCAAGCCAAGATCGACGGGAAAGAGGAACTGATCAGGGAAACGGAGGAGGAGCGCGACGAATAGGCAACTGTCAATATTTAACCGTTGCTAATATGCAGAAGCCGATGTATAATGTAGTTAGTGAGAGGGACAACAACAAAAAAACAGGGGGCGGTTATTTTGACAAAGAAACAGCAGAAAGCGAATATGGTAGAGCTTTTTGTGGACTATCTCGCCGATGCAGAGGCAGCTCTGGCAAGGGAAGACTACCAGGCTAGGCAGATTGTTCTGGATCGTCTTCTGGGATTGACGCAGGCTTGCGAGGCGGTCGGCATTGACACAAACGAAATCGGCAAACAGGCACTAGCAATTCGCAGCGAAGTCCGAGCGAACAGACGGAGGGCAGTTTAATTTTTTGGCTTTGGAGGTATGCAGACGCTTATGTAGAACAAGGATGGCGAGGGCAGGTCTAAGTGGGGGTGTGCGGACAAACGAAGAATAATAGGCAGAATTTAACCGTTGCAATACTACAGAACCCGATGTATAATGTAGTTAGTGGGACAGACAAACGAGAGGCGGGGCAAACATGGAAAAAGCGGAAATGCGGGACCGGGTTATGGGAGTTCTGGAGGGGAAGCTGGAGTTTCTAGAGGACGACAAACAACCGGAACATCGCAAGCAGACGATCCATTGCATGCTGTGGGGCATTGCTCAAGTTTGCACGGCGTTAGGTCTGGACTACGATGAGATTAACGAAGCAGCGCAGGCCAAGCTTCTACGAGAGGGGGTATAGTCTTGAAGTTGACTCTCGGGGTGCTCGTACAGACTCCAGGCGTAGACGAAATGATAGCCATTGACGAGGTTATGGCCGCACTTCGGCGGCATGAAACGGGCGATTGGGGGGATATGTGCGACGAGGACAAGCAGG
>SLNU01000247.1 GCA_007132865.1 Bacteroidales bacterium
CATGGTCTTCTCCCTCGGCATGTGCTTCGTCCTCATGGTCACAATCCTCCCCATGCACGTGCTCTTCATTCAGGGCATCCAGGTTGCGCACCTCTGTCTTTACGATGCCGGTGGCCACCACGTGCCTGCCTTCAAGCTCCGGGTTGAAGGCCGGGGTAAAATCACCCAGCATGACCAGGATGCTGAATGCCTCGTCATTGGTCTGTACAACCCGCATCTTATCCCCGCTATTGCGGCAAATATGTCCGATGGTGCCCTCGAAACTTACCAGGTGGTCATCCAGTTCAAGCGGATTGCCAACGATTCCGGCGATCAGGTACTCCTCGGCCACGGCGTCTGCCTGCCGGGCATCCTGTGTGCCGCAGGAAACCATCAGTATCCCTGCGAACAATGCCAATAATGCTCTCTTCATTTTGCGCGTTTTAGTTTTTTTGGTTAATGGTCCTAAATATGAATAAAACCACTGCAAATTTACTTATAAATCCGGTTCAAATCACACAAAAATACGCTAATTTTACAAGATAAAACGCATACAAACAAACCTCACCAAACAGTGGCTTATGGCGGCATACCAAAACCTGACGGCAAGCATCCTCTCCGAGTTTGAAAAAACGGTGGCCAGAATCGTTTTGGCCTGCCTGGAGGAGCTTCCGCTGAACCTTGGGGTCAGGCGGACCATCGACGTGCTGAAGGGGAATCGTTCCCCATTTGCCATCAACAATGACCTGCTGCAGCTAAAGACTTTTTCGGCCCTTAGCGGTTTTACAAGGGACCAGCTGTCTGAGATCATCGATGCATTGATCAACCATGAATTGGTGAATTTCGAAAATGAATTGGAGGACGGACAGGCCCAGCCAGTCATCAGGATAAACGAGAGGGGCCGTCAGTACCTCAGGGGGGTGTCCACCGGGACCATCCCTCTGCTGGACATTCTTGCAGATCGGGATGTGCCGGACATTCCGCAGGAGGACCAGGACCTGTTCTACAAGCTGAAGCTGACCCGCAGGCAGCTCGCAGAGGAGGAGGATTACCCCGCCTTTATGGTTTGCAGCGATGCGGTCCTGCGGTCCATTTGCCTGAAGAAACCATCCGAGCCTGACCAGCTGGCACGCATCAAAGGGGTCGGAAAGACCTTCATGCAGCAATACAGCAAACCGTTTTTGTACGTTATCCGTCAATACATCACCCGGGAAAAAGGATCCTAATGACAGATTAAAGTTTAGCTAGAAGCAGATGGAAGTTAGATTAGGCGAACTGGCCGCCCTGTTTACCGCATGTTGCTGGACCATCACCGCACTGGCATTTGAATCGGCCAGCCGCAAGGTCGGCAGTGTGGCCGTAAACATCATTCGCCTGGTCATGGCCCTGGTGCTGCTTACGTTGTTCTCCTGGATACGACGCGGCGTTCCTATTCCAATCGATGCCAGCCTGCATGCATGGTTCTGGCTCGCCATGTCCGGTCTGGCGGGATTCGTGGTGGGGGACCTCTTCCTGTTCAAGGCCTTTACAGTAATCGGCTCCAGGCTTTCCATGCTTGTGATGACGCTGGTTCCTCCCATAGCGGCACTGGCCGGATGGCTGCTGATGGGCGAAGTGCTGGGATGGATCCATATTTTGGGCATGACAATGACCATGTCAGGAATCGCACTGGTGATCTTCCACAAGCATTCGGGCAAGCCAAACGCACCCGAAAGGCCCCCTGTAAAGGGCCTGCTTTTTGCCCTTGGTGGCGCAGTCGGACAAGCAGTGGGACTGGTACTCAGTAAATACGGAATGGGGGATTTCGACCCGTTCGCTTCCACCCAGATTCGTGTAATGGCCGGCATATTCGGGTTCACCATCCTGATACAGGTTTTCCGGCGCTGGCTAGCTGTCGGACAGGCCACCCGAAATCGCAGGGCCATGGCGCTGATGTTGCTTGGGGCCACATTCGGTCCGTTTCTGGGTGTCTCCTTTTCACTGATCGCGGTGCAAAACACGGCCACCGGCATCGCTTCCACCATCATGGCCATCACCCCCATTTTGATCATCCCGCCCACATTGATATTTTTTGGACAGAAGATCAGCTGGCAGGAAGTGACGGGTGCCCTGATCAGCGTGGGTGGGGTGGCACTGTTTTTCTTGTGAGACACGCACAGAAAACATTAAAAACAAGACATGCCGATCCGACGAAAAATAAAAATAAATAAAAAGACACGGGAAGAGATTTCCCGCTGGCTAAAAAGGGCCGGACTGTTTGTTGCATTGGTCACAATGCTGGCCGTGGCCATGCTGTGGCTGTCGGTCAGACTTGGATCATTTGGTGAAATACCCTCGGTCAACGACCTGAGAGCCATAGATAATCATAATTCATCAGAGGTATATTCGTCGGATGGGCTAATGCTGGGAAAATACTTTTTCCTGGACCGCACGAGCATATTGCTGGATGACATCCCCCTCCATACCGTCGATGCCCTGATCGCCACCGAGGACATCCGGTTTTTCCGGCACCGCGGCACCGATTACCGCAGCCTGGGAAGGGTGCTGGTGAAAAACCTGATAATGGGAGAGCGCAGTGCGGGGGGTGGCAGTACGATCACCAGGCAACTGGCAAAGAACCTGTATCCGCGCGCGGGCAAAGGAATGGCCGGTCTTGCTGCGGAAAAGATCCGGGAAGGGGTGATCGCGCGCAGGCTGGAGAAGGCTTACAGCAAGGAGGAGATCCTGGCGCTTTACCTGAACACCGTACATTTTGGCGAGAATGTTTTCGGTATTTCCGCCGCCGCACAACGGTTTTTCAACAAGCCGGCCCATGCGCTTCAACCCGAGGAAGGGGCCCTGCTGATAGGCATGCTTAAGGCAGGCACCACCTACAACCCGCGACTGTTTCCGGAGCGGTCCCTGATCCGCCGCAATGTGGTGATCGGGCAGCTGGAGAAGTATGATTTTATCCCGGCCGAAAAGGCAGATTCCCTGAGGTCATTGCCCCTGCATTTCGACTATGCCCCTCTGACCCATGCAGACGGACCCGCACCCTATTTCCGGGAGCGGCTGCGGCTGGAGCTGATGGGTTGGCTGGATGTGTACAACGAAACCCATGGAACAAGCTATAACTTGTATACAGACGGTCTGAGGATCCATACCACCATCGATGCGGCGCTGCAGGCATTGGCGGAGGAAAGTCTCCAAAACCACTTGCTTACGCTGCAGACGCGGGCTGACCAGCACTATCAGCTGGCTACCCCCGAAGGGGTCAGCGACTTGCTGGATCAGCTGGGCAGCAGGCCGGGCTCAGACCGGGACTCTATCTTTCGGGCGCAAATGCAGGTGCATGGCGCCCTGGTCTCTATCGAGCCGGGAACCGGATATGTACGGGCCTGGATCGGGGGCAAGGACATACGCAGGTTCCAGTTTGACAATGTGGTTTCCCGGCGTCAGGCGGGTTCTGCGTTTAAGCCTTTCATTTATGCGGCGGCACTGGAAGCTGGGGTCAATCCGTGCGATTCCGTGACAAATGCCCGTCTTGTGCTGGAGGAATACGGCAATTGGTCACCGAGGAATGTTGGTGACCATTACGAGGGATACTACAGCATGGCCGGTGCCTTGGCCCGATCGGTGAACACGATCTCTGTCAGGTACCTGCTGCAGGTTGGTTTTACGCCGGCCATCCGTCTGGCAGAGCGGGCCGGTATGCGGGGTCCGTTTCCCAGAGTGCCCTCCCTGGCATTGGGGACCACAGAAGTGTCCCTGCTGGAAATGACCGCTGCCTACTCGATATTCCCCGGCGCAGGAATTCCCGTGAGCCCGCGTTGGCTTTTGCGCATCGAAGATGCAGAAGGGAACCTGCTATTTACGGCTCCGGGGACTTCCCCCCTGCCTGCCTGCCTCACGCAAGACAATGCCCGTTTGATGAATGCCATGCTGCAAGGGGTCACCCAATTCGGTACGGCGGCACAGGTGGGCGGACGCCTAAGTGCACGCATGGATGCGGCCGGCAAGACCGGGACCACCCAGCACAACATCGACTCTTGGTTCATTGGGTATACACCCGGACTGATCACCGGGGTGTGGACCGGACTGGAAAATCCGGCATTTGCCAGGACCTATCCGCTTCCCTTCGGGTCTGGTGCTGCAACTGTGCCAATATGGACTGAATTCATGGACCGGACAAACCAGCTGCCCGCCACCCGGCACTACGCCTCGGGAAGGTTTGACCCCCTTCCCGAAAACCTGTCCGCCATGCTGGACTGCCCAAACTACATAGAGGACACCCCAAGGGAGTCATTCTTTGACAGGCTGTTAAGGCGGGACCCGGACCACCAGGGGCTGGAACATGATGACAGCCTGGCCCCGCGCCGCCGGAGCCTGATCAGAAGGATCATAGAACTGTTTTAATGTTTTGCTGAATGGATGAGATCCAAACCATCGCACTGAAACCCGATGCCCATACCATATGGTCTTTTGCCGGATACCTGCTGCTGATTGTTGCCATTGGGATCTATTCTGCCCGGTTCTCTTCCAAAGACATCTCCAATTACTTCATCGGGGGCAGGAAAATGAGCATGCTGGTGGTCGCCCTTTCGGCAGTGGTAAGCGGGCGGAGCGCCTGGCTGCTGCTCGGGGTGACCGGGATGGCCTTTGTTATGGGGATTTCCGCACTGTGGGCGGTGCTGGGATACACGGTGGTGGAATTTTTCTTGTTTTTTTACTACGCACCGCGAATCAGGGCTTTCAGCGAAACGTACGACTGCATTACCTTGCCTGATTTTTTCTCGGCACGCTTTGGGGATAAAAACGGATGGCTGCGGATTATTGTGGTGTGCATCATCATCTTGTTCATGGTGGCTTACGTATCTGCCCAATTCGTTGCCGGGGGAAAAGCCTTTCACTCCAGCTTCCATACCGGGGAAACTGTCGGACTGCTGATCACCGCGGCCATCATCCTGTTCTATACCATGGTGGGCGGTTTTTTGGCGGTATCCCTGACCGACACAATACAGGGCATTTTCATGGTCATCGCACTGGTCGTGCTGCCGGTAATCGCCATCATGCACCTGGGAGGGTTTGCGGAGTTCTACCACATGGCTGCTGCTTTGGAGGACGGTACATTTTTCAATCCCTTTGCCCTGGGTGCCGGTGCCCTGGCAGGGTTTCTGGGAATCGGACTGGGTTCCCCGGGCAATCCGCACATCATTGCCCGTTATATGTCCATTAAGAACCCTGCCCGTCTCAAGATGGTGGCCCTTATCGGCACATCGGCCAATTTTCTTATGGCCCTGGGGGCATTGGCCACCGGCATGGCCGGAAGATTGTTCTACCCGGAGGCCGCCATGCTCCCGGGAGGAGACCCGGAGAACATCTATCCCTTAATGGCCGGCCAGCACCTCTCCCCCATACTCTTCGGGGTGGTTATCGCCTCCATTTTCGCAGCCATCATGTCCACCGCCGACTCACAACTGCTGGTTGCCGCATCAGCCGTGGTGCGCGATATCTATGAGAAGCTTATCTGCAAGGGACAAGCTTTGACGCAAACAAAACTGGTTGTGCTGAGCCGCCTGGTGGTGGTGGTGCTGGTGGTCATTTCCCTCCTGCTGGGACTAATGGCCGAGAACCTGGTCTTTTGGCTGGTGCTCTTCGCATGGGCCGGACTGGGGGCCGCATTCGGACCTACCAGCATCCTGGCCCTTTTCTGGAAGGATACCACCCGGAAGGGGGTAATGGCAGGAATGGTCAGCGGGGCTGTGTGCGTAATCCTGTGGAACCGCCTGCCGGCATTGTCCGGACTAATCTACGAGCTGATCCCAGCGTTTTTGCTTTCATTCGCTGTGACGGTCATCGTCAGCCTGGCCACCCGCCTGCCTGGCCGATAAAAGATATGCGCCGCGAGCAGGTCGAAAAGACCTGCCCGCGGCGCATATACGGAGCGATTCAGCAAACCGGGATATTACAGCTTAATACCGCATCCGGTGCATCCGGGCCGGGCGCATGTCTTGTCCACGACCACCCCTGCCCATGGGTCCGACTGCCCTGGCATCATACATTGCACGCTGTTCATCTGTGAGCAGGGCGCGGACCGCCTGCCGGTGTGCGGCAGCTTCTTTCAAGTGGGCGGAACGAAGGCTTTCCATCTGGTCAATGATGGCGTCAACCTGGGCCATGTCCGGACTGGCCTGTACCATCAACTCACGTTTTTTGGCACGCATGGCATCCATTTGTGCCCTGTGCTGCACACCCTGCTCCAGGCGTTTGCTGCGCAAGGCAGAAATGGACTCCTGCTGCGCTTCACTAAGCCCTGCAATGGCCAGGCATTGAGCCTGCCTCGGCAGCTCGCGCTCCTGGCGGATGGGACGGTCAATCGACTGCTGCCTGACACCGGGGCGTCTCTGGGAAATGGCCTCAAATGCAGACAGCATCACAAATCCTGAAACCATGAGATATACAATTGCTTTTTTCATAATGGATAAAAAATAATGGTTTAACAATCGGCTTTATTCTTTTGACTAAGTCAGACCGGAAAGGTTTAATGGCCATAAACCGGGCAAGCATAATGCGCTGCCGTCCCGCGCGCGCGGACCGAAACAATTTTCCCTTATAGTTGTTGAAAATGAAAAGGATTTTTTACTTTTGTCTGCGATCAGAAACTGCACGTCTTTACCTACAAAATTTAAATCGGCACAGATGAATAGGAAGGTTCTCTCCCCCAAGATTTTGATTATTAGCGGAATCATTTTGTTCGCGGCCATGATGCGGCTGGTTCCCCACTACCCCAATTTTACACCAATCGCGGCCATTGCCCTGTTCGGCGGAGCGCATTTCGGGAAACGCTGGCTGGCCTTTTTTGTGCCACTCTTTGCCTTGTTCATCAGTGACCTGTTTCTGGGCTTTCACGGAATGATGGTTGCTGTATACATCAGCTTTGCCCTGGTGGTAGGGATCGGGACCCTGCTGAGGAACAGGATCCGCATTGCACCTGTCCTGGGTGCCACCATCGGAGGTTCCCTGCTGTTTTACCTCGTGACCAATTTTGCGGTTTGGGCCGGAAGCCCTTTCTATCCGCAGAGCTTTGGCGGATTAATCAGCTGTTATGTTGCGGCCCTTCCGTTTTTCCACAGCAGCTTGCTGGGGGACATGTTTTACAGCGGTGTCTTTTTCGGTGGCTACTACCTGGCTGAACAGTACTATCCTGCATTGAAGCGGGCTTAAGTGCCTTTCAAAGGAATTCACTGGCTTTTTTTCCAATGCTGTCCGTTGGTTTGTCATCTCCACGGATAATGCGTATTTTTGTGCTTAGGCAAAACCGACAAAACAAGTCCAGGTACCATGGCCCTCACTTTTTTCAAAACTCCGAAGAACAAACAGTTCAATTACCGGCCCCTTTACTATGACCAGAAAAAGGAGGAACGGGAAAAACTTCAGAAAACCGCCCTGGAGGAAAAGGGCCAGGATTATGAGCAGGCGCTGAGAGATCGCATGCGCATGCGTTGGAAAAGAAGTGCCGGGGCAAAGGATAAAAAAGCCACCAACCAACGGCTGGTCATTATACTGGTGGTTATTTTCCTGCTTTTTTACCTGGTCTTTTTCATCTAAGCCCTTTAACTGACCGGACCTTCCCATGCCTGACGTGATCAAACTACTTCCGGACTCCGTGGCCAACCAGATAGCAGCCGGGGAGGTCATCCAGCGTCCTGCCTCTGCCGTCAAGGAACTGCTTGAAAATGCGCTGGATGCCGAAGCCACACAAATCCAGCTAATCATCAAGGATGCCGGGAAAACGCTGATTCAGGCGGTAGACAACGGGCTAGGCATGACGGAAACCGACGCGCGCCTGTGTTTCGAACGCCATGCCACCTCCAAGATTACCCAGGCCAGCGATTTGTTCAATATCCGCACCATGGGATTCAGGGGTGAAGCACTGGCCTCAATGGCTGCCATCGCCCGTGTGGAGGTGAAGACCCGCACAAAAGATGACCCCATTGGCACAGAATTGGTAATTGAGGCATCCACACTGATAAGCCAACAGCCCTGCCAATGTCCCCAGGGGACCAGCATTTCCGTTAAGAACCTATTTTTTAATACCCCCGCACGCCGGAATTTCCTGAAATCAGAACAGGTGGAACGTGGGCACATACTCACTGAGTTCACCCGCATTGCCCTGGCCAGGCCGGAAATCACATTCCAGCTCTTTCAGAATGGTATGCTGACCCACCAACTGGATGGGAGCAAGCTGAAGCAACGCGTTGTGAATCTTTATGGCAATCCCTACAACCAACGATTGGTGCCGGTAGAGGAAAATACAGAACTGGTTCGCATCAGCGGCTTTGTCCTGAAGCCGGAATACGCCAAAAAAAAACGGGGTGAACAGTTCTTTTTCGTAAACCAGCGGTTCATCCGAGCACCATACCTGAATCATGCCGTGGAGCAGGCCTATCAGGAGCTGATTCCTGATGATATGCATCCTTCCTATTTCCTCTTCCTGGAGTTGGACCCGGAGCAGCTGGATGTGAATGTGCATCCGACAAAAACAGAAATCAAGTTTCAGGATGAGCGATACATATACCAGATTTTGAAAGCCTCGGTTAAGCGCGCCCTTGGAAAATACAATATTGCCCCCAGCCTGGACTTTGACAGGGAAACAGCTTTCGACCAGCTGCACATCGACCCTGCCGCTATGCCATCCCCGCCGCAGATCAGGATCAATCCGGATTACAACCCTTTTGAATCCGGTACAAATCGTACGGGGACTGCAGGACGGGTGGACCCTGCCCAATGGGAAGAACTTTTCCGTTCCAGACACGAAGAGATTGCTTCCCCTTCCGGGAAGGAAGGATCCAGTATCCGGGTCCCATCCGACTGGGCCGAGGCAGGTGAGCAAACGCCAAATAAACTTTTACAGCTTGGTCAACGTTACATTTTGGCAACGGTAAGGTCCGGCATCATAATTATAGACCAGCAAAGGGCCCACGAAAGGGTGCTGTTCGAAAGCTATCTGGAGAAGCTGGAAAAACAGAACGCTTCTTCCCAGCAACTGCTGTTCCCGGTTAATCTCCACCTGATCGATAACGATGCAGAGCTGTTTACCGAGATCCTGCCGCAACTCCAAATACTGGGGTTTGGGGCCAGCCGGCTAAAGCCGGGGACTTTTGTGATCGATGCCGTTCCGGCCGAAATGGACGGGAAGGAATCCGTACAGTACATTATGGAGGGCATTCTGGAAGACTACCAGATAAACAGGATCGAGGCCAAAGGGGACATACGCATCAGCCTGGCCAGATCCCTGGCCAAAAAAATGGCGGTAAGACATGGGAAGACACTTCAGGAAGAAGAAATGAAAGCATTGATCGAAAACCTCTTCGCCTGCCGGATGCCATACCAGTCCCCCACCGGAAAACCGACTGTCCAGCTGCTTGGCCTGGACGAACTCTCGGAAAAGTTTAAATAATCTATCTTTGCAGGTACTTATTTTTGTCTATCAATGTTCAAAACCTAGATAAATGGCACAACTCCGACCTGGCGGGTTTAACCTGCTTCCGACCGTGGTCAAGAACCTGCTGATCATAAACGGGCTGTTCTTCCTTGCCACCATTTCACTGGGCAGCAGCATGAACATGGACCTGATAAGGAGCCTGGGACTGCATCTTCCGGGATCTCCGCGGTTTGAGCCCTATCAGCTGGTGACCCATATGTTCATGCATGCGAACTTTTCGCACATCTTTTTCAATATGTTCGCTCTGTGGATGTTCGGCACCGCAATCGAAAACCTGATGGGTGGCCGCCGCTTCCTGGTGTACTACCTGATTACGGGCTTTGGCGCCGCCTTCCTGCACCTGGGGGTAAACTATATGGAGGCCATCAGCCTCAGGAATGAATTGCTGGCAGCAGGCTATTCGGCGGCTGACCTGCAGCGTTTCGTTCAGACGGGCTCCTATTCTGTTTTACCCGGCCTGCCTGAGCGTACGGTCGTGCATTACCTGGCCAAATATTTTATCCCCACCGTTGGGGCCTCCGGTGCCGTGTTTGGCATCCTGCTGGCATTCGGGATGTTCTTTCCCAATAGCTATATTTACCTGTTCTTTGCCATCCCCATGAAAGCCAAATATTTTGTAATGGCTTACGGGGCCCTGGAGCTGTTTTCCGGTTTGTACCGGCCGGGAAGCAACGTTGCGCACTTCGCCCACCTGGGAGGAATGGTGTTCGGCTTCCTGCTCATAATGTACTGGCGCAGAAGAGGCGAGATCTTTTATTGATCCACCGGTAACCTGTTTTTGGAATGCAACCATCCATTTTCTCTGAGATCAGACAATTCTTTTTCCGGGGGTCAGTGCTGGCCCGACTGGTAGGCATCAACCTGGCGGTGTTTTTGGCCGTGAACCTTATCCGGGTATTGTTTTTTCTCTTCGACAGCGGGGGCATTGGGGAAAACCTGAGTCAGTGGCTGGGTATTTCCTCCAACATCCATGTGGTCCTGCACCGGCCGTGGACCCTGCTGACTTATATGTTCCTCCATTTCGACCTATTGCATATTTTCTTCAATATGATCGTGCTGTACGTCGGGGGAAGGCTTTTTTCCGATTTTATAGGGTCGGACAGGCTGGTCCCGACCTATTTGTTCGGGGGCCTGGCCGGAGCAGTGTTTTATGTCGTGTCGTTCAATATTTTTCCGGCCTTCAGGGGTGTCGTGGCGTACTCGGTGGCCATAGGCGCTTCGGCCTCCGTACTGGCAATCTTCATTGCCATTGCCGTTTACATGCCGAACTACCAGCTGCCCCTGCTTCTGTTGGGACGAATCAGGCTGAAGTACATCGCCCTGTTTTTTGTGGTGATGGACCTGATCAGTATTGACCAGGGCAATCCGGGAGGCCACCTGGCCCACCTGGGCGGGGCCGCATGGGGATTTTTCTATGCCAGTTTGCTCAAAAAAGGCCTTGACCCGGCACGTGGCATCGGAGCCTGGATGGATGCGGTTGCCGGACTGTTCAGCAGAAAGCCCCGGATGCGGGTGGAATATCACCGGGACCGCCCCATTTCCGATGAGGAATACAACGACCAAAAGGTGGCAGACAGGGAGAAAATGGATGACATCCTGGATAAGATCTCCCGGTTTGGATACGACAGCCTTACAAAAGAGGAAAAACAGTTCCTGTTTAAAATGGGTAATAATAAATAAGTACAGCTGCACATGCATTTCAGGCTCACCAGCGATTTCTCTCCCACGGGCGACCAGCCCGAAGCCATTGAGCAGCTGACCAAAGGTCTGAATGCAGGTGTGCCGTTCCAGACCTTACTAGGGGTGACCGGGTCCGGAAAAACCTTTACGATCGCCAATGTCATCGAAAGGGTGCAGAAACCCACCCTGGTCCTGAGTCACAACAAAACACTGGCCGCCCAGCTTTATGGTGAGTTCCGCCAGTTTTTCCCCGACAACGCAGTAGAATATTTTGTATCCTACTATGACTACTACCAGCCGGAAGCGTTTATCCCATCTTCAAACACCTATATTGAAAAAGACCTTTCCATCAATGATGAGATCGAAAAACTCAGGCTAAGTGCTTCGAGTACCTTGCTGTCGGGACGCAGGGATGTCATCGTGGTGAGTTCGGTTTCATGTATCTATGGCATCGGCAATCCCAACGACTTCAACGCGAACATCATCCGGCTGACCACCGGGGAGGTAATTGGCCGGAACGCATTGCTCCACCGTCTGGTGGGTGGACTGTATAGCCGGACCCAGGCGGAGTTTACACGCGGAACATTCCGTGTGCAGGGAGATACGGTGGATGTGTTTCCTGCCTATGCAGACATTGCCTATCGCATCCTTTTCTGGGGGGACGAGATCGAGACCCTGGAATCCATTGTCCCGGATAGCGGAAAAAAGATTCAGACCCTTGACCACCTCGCCATTTACCCTGCCAATATCTTTGTAACCTCCAAAGACAGAATGCAGCAGGCCATAAGGGAAATACAGGATGATTTGGTAGACCGGGTCAGCTTTTTAAGTGGCGATGGAAGGGCCCTTGAGGCCAAAAGGTTGGAAGACCGGGTAAACTACGACCTGGAAATGATCCGGGAACTTGGGTATTGTTCAGGCATTGAGAATTATTCCCGTTACTTCGACGGCAGAAAGCCAGGCTCGCGCCCCTTTTGTTTGCTGGACTATTTTCCGAAGGATTTTCTCATGGTGGTGGACGAAAGCCATGCGACCATTCCGCAGGTGCATGCCATGTACGGAGGGGACTTTTCCAGGAAGCAGAACCTGGTGGAATACGGTTTCAGGCTGCCGGCCGCACTGGACAACAGGCCACTTAAATTTGATGAATTCGAGTCCCTCATCAACCAGGTAATCTTTGTAAGTGCCACTCCGGCAGACTACGAACTGACCCGCAGCGAAGGCGTGATCGTGGAACAGGTAATCCGGCCCACCGGCCTGTTGGAACCTGAAATAGAAATACGCCCGAGCCTGAACCAGATCGATGACCTGCTGGAGGAGATACGGCTGCGCATAGCGCTTAACGAAAGGGTACTTGTAACCACCCTGACCAAGCGCATGACCGAGGAGCTGTCAAAATACCTCGTACAAGCAGGTATCCTTTGCCGGTACATCCATTCGGATGTGGACACCCTGGAACGGGTCGAGATCCTCCGTGATCTGCGTCTCGGAAATTTCGACGTACTGGTGGGAGTAAACCTGTTGAGAGAGGGACTTGACCTTCCGGAAGTCTCACTGGTAGCGATACTGGATGCCGACAAGGAAGGATTCCTGCGTTCCGAACGCTCCCTGATACAGACCGCTGGCAGGGCTGCCCGGAACCTGAACTCCAGGGTAATCATGTACGCAGATACCATCACACGTTCCATGAAATTGGCCATCGAAGCCACGAATTACAAAAGGGAGAAGCAGCTCCGGTACAACGAAATTCATAATATCACCCCCGCACAGATTCGTAAATCCGTAGAGGCCATACACGGTCAGACCTCGGTTGCAGGAACAACAAACACCCGGGGATATACGGAAAAGCAGGAGATTGATCTGGCCGCTGACCCCGTTGTAAAGTACATGACCAGGGAACAATTGCAAAAGGCCATCATCAGGTCCCGGAAAGAGATGGGTGCTGCAGCCAAGGAGCTGGATTTCATCGAGGCTGCCCGGTTGCGGGACGAACTGTTCGCCCTGGAAAAATTATTCAACGAAAAATACCTCTAAGCCATGCAAATAAACCTGCCCAAACCCCTCTTGCCAATGTTCTCCCCTCCCCTTAGTCCGTCCAATACCATTTTCCTGGATTTTTCATCGGGCAACAAAACTTTGGACACATTGGATTTGTCAGATACGCTTCAGATGAACCGTTACGTTTTTGGGCAGATGGAGTCTGCGGGGGCGAGCTACGGCTTCGGAGGATACATGGAAGACCGGGCCATTTATCGCAGAAGCACACACTTTACCCCAACAGACGGTCCGGCCAGAAGCATCCACCTGGGGGTGGACATCTGGGTCAGGGCAGGCACTCCGGTTTTCCTCCCATTGGCGGGCAAGGTTCATAGTTTTCAGGTCAATACCACTTACGGGGATTACGGACCGACCATCATCATGGAACATACAATGCCAGGACAGGCTCTATACACCTTGTACGGACATCTGAGTCCGGATTCCCTGCAGGGCCTCGTCCAGGGAAAAACCTTCCAGGCAGGGGAAGAGTTGTGCCGGGTCGGAGATTTTCCATTAAACGGGGACTGGCCGCCCCACCTGCATTTTCAGCTCATTACCGACATGATGGGAAAAACGGGCGATTTCCCCGGTGTCTGCCTGCCGGATGAAAAGCAAGCATACCAGGTGCTATGCCCGGACCCCATTGTGTTCTTTCCTGAACTCAATCGGTAAAATATTGGGCCGCCGATACATGAACAAAATTTGCAATAAGTACCAATTAAATCTTTAGTTTTGCATTTCCATTTTTAACCAAAAGGAACTCATCGTGGACGTTTTCGACAAAGCAATACATAAAATGGGACCTCTTGGGCAATACGCCGCCCAGGTCCACGGATATTTCACCTTCCCGAAACTTGAGGGGGAGATCTCCAACCGAATGGTATTTCAGGGAAAGGAAAGGCTGGTTTGGAGCCTGAACAATTACCTTGGCCTTGCAAACCACCCCAAGGTCAGAAAGGCGGATGCAGAAGCATCAGCCCGTTACGGACTGGCCCTTCCAATGGGTGCCAGAATGATGTCAGGACAATCCGACTTGCATGAGCAGCTGGAGCGGGAGTTGGCCGCATTTGTGGAAAAGGAATCGGCTTACCTGCTGAATTACGGATACCAGGGAATGGTCTCAATCATCGACTCGCTTCTTGACAGACAGGATGTGGTGATTTACGACTCGGAATCGCACGCCTGCATCGTGGATGGCTTGCGCATGCATATGGGCAAGCGTTTTGTTTTCCCCCACAACAACATGGAAAACCTCCGCAAACAACTGGAGCGCGCAAGCAAGATCAGTGAGGAGACCGGGGGTGGCATCCTGGTGATCACAGAAGGGGTCTTCGGGATGTCCGGGGATCTCGGCAAGCTGGATGAGATCGTGGCCTTCAAGAAAGATTTTAATTTCCGTCTGCTTGTGGACGATGCACATGGTTTTGGAACCATGGGCCGGACAGGTGCCGGCGTTGCCGAGCATTTTGGGGTACAGGGAGAAGTGGATATATATTTCGGAACTTTCGCCAAGGCCATGGCTTCAATCGGAGCTTTCGTTGCCGCTCCGAAAGAGGTCATCACCTTCCTGATGTACAATATGAGAAGCCAGATATTCGCAAAGTCCCTTCCGATGCCGCTGGTGGTCGGTGCGCTCAAGAGGCTGGAGCTGATCCGCAATCATCCGGAATTGCGGGAAAAGCTTTGGGCGATCTCGACAGCGCTGCAGACGGGTTTAAAAGCCCGTGGCTTTAATATTGGCAATACCCAATCCCCTGTCACGCCGGTTTTCCTGAGTGGGGATACTGCCGAGGGGACGAACCTGGTTTATGACCTGCGGGAAAACTATAATGTTTTCTGCTCTGCAGTCAGCTATCCGGTGGTTCCCAAGGGGGTTTTGATTCTCCGGTTGATCCCGACGGCGGTCCATACACTGGAAGATGTGGAATGCACCCTGAATGCCTTCTCAAAGGTAAAAGCCAAACTCGACGCCGGGGTGTATGCCACAGGCAGGATAGTAAACATTTTTTAATAGCCGTCAGGCCGAGGTTTTGTCCAGATTCTGCACGATGCCGATGATGCGCCCGTCGCGGGCCGCCTTGCCATCTGCATAGGTACCATTGGAGAATATCCGCCGCTCCTGGCCCGAACGGGTCATGATCCGATAGGAAATGGAAAGCTTGTCTGACTCCCCTTTTTTTACCTGTTCAATAAAATCTTTGACCCTCAGAAGGTCTTCCTTTACAACCTGCTTGTAGAACTCCTCCAGGGAGTAATGCCGCTGGGATCCGGAGGGCACACCCATGATCTCAAAAAAGCCAGGAGAGAATATTTTGCGGTCGGTCTTCAGGTCCCACTCCCACTCCGCAATCCCGGCCATTGTTTTGATGAGGTCCAAATGCTCCAGGCCTTTCTTTAGATTGAACTCCAAATCCTTGATCTCAATGACCTGCCCAAGTTTCTCTGCAATATTCTTGATCAGGATCTTTTCATTGATATGGAACGGGTCCTTGTTCACAATTGGTTTGTCTTCCAGGTAACCCACCCGCAGAGAGCCCAACTTCCTGCTCTGCCCCTTAATGGGAACAGTGTATGTCCACCTGGTATCCTGGAAGTTTTTGGAGGCATAGCGCCGGTCCCCAAATATGATCTCCACCCAGGCATCCCCGGGAAACCTCAGTCCGAACGGTATAATCTCCAGCGAACGCTCAAATATGGTATCAAAGGAAATCCCTGGTACATTGGTAATATCCGATATGTCAAACAGGCAATCCAGCTGCTGAACCTTCTGGTTTAAATTAATCGTCAGATTGTGAAGTTTCTCTTCTGCCTTTTTCTGCTCAGAAATATCCGTCATCACGATGATAGCCCCTGGCATATGGTCATGCAAGGCATCCAGGTAACTGATGTTCAGGCTGGCCCAAAACATCTCCCCGTTCCCCCTTACCATCTGCACCTCCTCCCGGTGAGAGCAGCCCGGGCGCTTTAGCTCGTAGGGCAAACCCAGCTTCTTGGCTTCCACGGGACTCAACACAAAATCCAGTATGGAACGGTTCAACATGGTCTGTGGCCTGGCTTTGAAGATGGTGCAGGCACATTTATTTATAAACCTGACCTGATCTTTATCATCCGTAAAGATAAGCCCCTCATTCATGTTGGTTATCAACTTATTATACCTTTCTTCACTCTGCTGAAGCTGCAAAAAGGTCTGGTCACGCTCAGACAGATGTTTTTCCAGGGTCATACGATGGCGCCGCTTTCTACCCTGCCTGTAAATCACAAAAGCAGCCAGCGTAGCTAACCAGAGGAACAGAAAAAGCAGGGCAAAAAAATTCCAGTGCATGGTCTTGAATGCTTGGTAACTTATTAATGAAGCCTTGAGCGCTTAATCAAAAGGGAAAGCAGGATCTTTTCAAATCCTTCATTGATGTCGGATGGCACAAAATCTATGTGGTATTGCATGCATTTTAGCCGTATCTCATTTGAAAATTTTTGCATACGGTCCACGTATTTCTTTTTGATGTCTGCAGGATTAAGCTTCAGCTCCCTGCCGGTTTCCATATCCACGAATTTCAGCGGCCGGTTTTCATAGGCGAAATCCAGTTCCCTGTCCTTTTCATAAACATGGAAAAGAATGACCTCATGCTTGTTGTGCTTCAGATGCTGCAAGGCCGAGAAGAGCTCATCCGGTTCGGAATCATTGTCCATCATATCCGAGAATATGACCACCAAAGAACGCTTGTGGATGTTCTCGGCCAGGTAGTGTAAAAGGCTTGCGGTATTGCTGGTCTTGTTCAGCTTGAAATTATCCTTCTGGTAGAGCCGGTCAAGGTGTGCCAACAATACTTTGTGGTGGAGGCTGCTGGACCTGGCCTGCGTATGCAGTTCCGTCTGATCGGAAACAATGCTGAGACCGACTGCGTCCCGCTGTTTTCGCAATAAAAAGGCGACCGCAGCCGCGGCCTCCACCGAAAAGGATATTTTTGAATGGGTCTGCCCCCCCTGGCCATAGGCAGGAAAGTACATGGAAGAGGAATTGTCAATAATCAGCTGGCACCGCAGGTTGGTTTCCTCCTCAAAGCGCTTGACAAATAATTTTTCCGTCCTTGCAAAAAGCTTCCAGTCAATGTTCCGGGTACTTTCACCCGGATTGTAAATACGGTGCTCTGCAAACTCCACAGAAAACCCATGAAAGGGACTTTTGTGAAGACCTGTAATGAAACCTTCAACCACTTGTCTGGCAAGCAGCTCCAGGTTTCCAAAACGTCTGGGGACATCCGGGTCAATCTTTTTTATCAAAGCCGGGGTGTTTTAATCATAGCAAACTTTCGATCTTGCCTGCCAGCACACTTTTGGGTACGGCACCAACCTGCTTGTCAGCGATCTCGCCATTCTTAAAGAATAAAATGGTCGGAATGTTCCGTATACCATAGCGCATGGCCACCTCCGGGTTGGCATCCACATCCAGCTTTCCGACAACCACTTTGTCTTTGTATTCTTCACCAATTTCCGATACAATCGGACCAACCATTCGGCAGGGGCCGCACCATTCCGCCCAAAAGTCAACCAATACAGGCTTGTCTGTTTTCAAAACCAGCTCCTCAAAGTTGGAATCAGTAAATTCAAGTGTCATAATCTTGTATTTTTTAATAATACTACTGTTTGTAAATTTAATGGATTTCCGGGAACCGGACAATAAATGGCAGTGCCTTAATTCAAACGGAATTTGATGTGGTATTGTTTAAGCAGTTCCTTTAAAAAACCCAGGGGTTCCACTTTAACCTTGCGCGAGAGCAGTTCCACCGAATTGTTCTCCAGCTGGTCCTGCAAAGTGATCCTTAACCTGGTCTTCCCTTTGTGTTTGCGGATGAATCCGGTCAGGTCGGTCACCATTTCCCTGCTGATGTCGCTTACGGGCAGGACCAGGGTCAGGTTTTTCATCAATGAGTCTTCCATCTCACTCAGCAGGCTCATGCTTTGAACCTTGACCTCAAGCTGTCTGGGGTTGAACCTGTTCTCCTGTATCCTGGCCTTTAGGAACACGTATTGCTGGTCCACCAGAAAATGTTTCATCTTCAGATAGTCTTCTGCAAACAAGAACAATTGATGGCTGTCAGAGTAATCCTCGATCTGAAAAGACCCATACGGTTTCCCGTTCTTGGTGTATTTGTGGGATGCACCCGTAATGATGCCGGCGAATGATATTTCCTTGTTCCTTAATGGGTAAAGGTTCTTAAGATCCCCCACGGTTGCATTGCAGAATGCCTGCATTTGTATCCTGAAGTCATCCAGGGGGTGGCCGGAAATATACATTCCGGTTACCTCCTTTTCCTGCTTCAGCATTTCCAGCTTGTCCCACGGTTCACAGACAGGTAGTTCCGGATCTGGGAACTGCACCTCATCATTCTCCTCAAACAGATTCATCTGGGAGGTGTTTTCCCGTTGTATGACCTGGTTGGTATGCCGGATGATCCTGTCAATAAAGCTGGTTAGCCCGTTGTCATCAGAATGAAAAAACTGTGCCCTGTGACAGTCCCTGAGTCCGTCAAAAGCACCGGCCCTGGCAAGTGCTTCAAAGACCCGTTTGTTGACCGTGCGCAGATTGACCCTTTTGGCGAAATCAAAAATGTGCAGGAAAGGCCCACCTGCTCCCCGCTCTGTAACGATATTCTCCACTGCCCCTTCTCCCACGCCTTTGATCGCCCCAAGCCCGAAACGGATCTCCCCCTGGGGGTTTACGACAAAATTGAATGTACTTTCGTTGATATCCGGTCCCAGCACCGGAATTCCCTGACGCTGGCACTCCTCCATAAAGAAAGTGATCTTCTTGATGTCGCTGAAGTTGTGTGTCAAAACCGCTGCCATGAACTCAGCCGGGTAATTCGCCTTTAAGTAGGCAGTCCGGTAGGCCACCACCGAATAGGCCGCAGAATGAGAGCGGTTGAAACCGTATTCGGCAAAACGGGCCATCACTTCAAAGATTCTTTCCGCGGTTTCCGCCCCGATGTCCTTCTTTGCTGCCCCTTCCATGAAAAAGGCCTTTTGGCGCTCCATTTCGTCCTTTTTCTTTTTCCCCATGGCCCGCCTGAGAATGTCCGCACTGGCCAGTGTAAACCCTGCCATGATCTGTGCTGCCTGCATGATCTGCTCCTGGTAAACCATGATGCCGTATGTCGGCTGCAGGATTACCTCCAGCCAGGGATGGGGATATTCTACCTTCTGCCGGCCATGCTTACGGTTAATGTAGAGGGGAATGAACTCCATGGGGCCGGGACGATACAGCGCATTCATCGCAATAAGGTCCTCTATATTGGTGGGCTTCAACTCCTTCAGATATTCCCGCATCCCCACCGATTCAAACTGGAAAGTTCCAATGGTGTCACCGCGTTGGTACAGGGCAAAAGTGTCCGGGTCATCCAGCGGGATCTTCTCAATGTCTATCTCGCTTCCAAAACGCAGCTTGATGTTCTTGACGGCATCCTTGATAATGGACAGGGTTTTTAGTCCCAGAAAATCCATTTTCAGCATGCCGGCCATTTCAACAAATTTTCCCTCGTATTGGGTAACCGGAAGTTGAGAGTCTTTTTGCGTGCTTAGGGGAAGCCAGTCCAAAAGGTTGGTCGGTCCGATGATCACCCCGCAGGCATGCACCCCGGTCTGCCGTTTGGAGCCCTCCAGCATTTTGGCATATTTAAGCGTTTCACTGATCAGGGGGTTGGGGTCGTTCAGTGCCTGGGCAAGTTCCGGAACCTCCTTGTAGGCAGATGCCAGGGTGGTGTTGACTCGTTCAGGGACCAGTTTGGCCAGGCGGTCCGCCTCCGGCAGGGGAAGTTTCAATACCCTGCCCACATCCCTGATAGAGGACTTGGCGGCCATGGTCCCGAACGTGACGATCTGGGCCACACGATCCCTGCCATATTTGTTGATCACGTATTCCATCACCCGCTCCCGGCCTTCGTCATCAAAATCGATATCAATATCCGGCATGGAGACCCTTTCAGGGTTCAGAAACCGTTCAAAAAGCAGGTTGTATTTGATCGGGTCAATTGCAGTGATGCCTGTACAATACGCCACTACAGACCCGGCTGCGCTTCCCCTGCCCGGTCCGACAGCCACCCCGATCGCCTTGGCCTCGTTGATGAAATCCTGAACGATCAGGAAGTACCCGGCAAACCCCATTTCCCGGATTACCCCAAGCTCAAAGTCCAGGCGCTGCCTTACCTCATCCGTCACTTCAGGATACAAGCGGGAAGCGCCTGCATAGGAAAGGTGGGTGAGGTATTCATCCTCACTGGAGAACTCCCCGGGCAGCGGAAAGCCGGGCAGCATCACCTTTTTTGCCCTGATCTCGTAATCTTCTATCTTTCCGGCAAGTTCTGCGGTATTGGCAATGGCTTCCGGGATGTCCTCAAAAAGCCGGGCCATTTCCTCCCTGGTTTTCAGGTATTCGTTCCCGGAATACTTCATTCGGTTCTCATCATCCAGGTCCTTGCCCGTCTGCAGGCAAACAAGGATATCATGGGCCCTGGCATCCTCGGCATTCACGTAATGACAATCATTGGTGGCGATCAATTTCACTCCGTGCTTCCGTGCCAGGCTAATCAGGGCCTGATTGACGGGTTCCTGCTCCTCGAGTCCGTGCCGCTGCAATTCCAGATAAAAATCATCCCCAAACACCTCCAGGTACTCCAGTAACAACTCCTCCGCCCTTTCAATGCCTTTCTCCATAATTGCCTGCGGAATCTCCCCGCCAAGGCATGCAGAAGAAGCGATGATCCCTTCATGGTAGCGAATCAACAGTTCCTTGTCAATTCTGGGGGTATAGTAAAAACCTTCCAGGTAGCCAAGGGACACCAGGCGGGAAAGGTTCTCATACCCCTTGCGGTTTTTTGCAAGCAGTATCATATGGTATCCGCTGCGGTCCTCCCTCCCCTTTTTGTCCATTCGGCTGCCATCTGCCACATAGACCTCACATCCAATGATGGGTTTGATCCCGATCTTCTTGGCATAGTTTGAGAAGTGAAACACCCCGTACATATTGCCGTGGTCTGTGATCGCCAGGGCCTTCATGCCATCTGCTGCTGCCTTGTCCAGCAGCGGCTCAATCATCGATGCCCCATCCAGAATGGAATATTGGGTATGCACATGAAAATGGGTGAAATCAGGGATATTCATTTTGGACAAGGTGTTATTGCGGGCCCGTAAAAATATAGAAAAAATCCGGGGAGTGGCCCCGGAATTTATCCACAATCCGGAACTTTTTATCAATCCCCTGATAAAGAATGAAAAGAAAGCTTTTTTATTTTGAAAAAAAACCGGATATTTGCACCCCTGAATTCCATTTAATATTTAATTATTCAATTACAATTATGCCAACAAAAATCAGACTACAGAGAAAAGGTAAAAAGGGACAGCCATTTTACCACTTGGTAGTTGCGGATGGTCGTGCACCCCGAGACGGAAAATTTATTGAGAGACTTGGCACTTACAACCCCATGACCCACCCTGCTACCATTGATTTAAACTTCGACAGGGCCCTTTACTGGGTGCAGGTTGGGGCACAACCCACTGATACTGCCCGCAGCATTTTGTCCAACCAGGGCGTAATGTTCAAATACCACCTGATCAAAGGCATCTCAAAGGGAGCCCATACCGAGGAACAGGTAGAAGAGAAATTTTCAACCTGGATGAAGGAAAAAGCCGAAAAACTGGCGAATGCATCCAAGGAAAAAGAATTGAGCGAAAAGGAACAGGTTAAAAAACGCCTCGAGGAGGAACGCAAGATCAATGAGGCCAAAGCGGAGGAACTGTCTAAAAAACGCGCCAAGGCCAGCCTGAAACCTGAAGAGGTTGCTGAATCTCCCGAAGAGGCACCAGCTGGCGAAGCTCCTGCTGAAGAAACCAAGGAGGAAGCTACTGCTGAAAAGGCTCCCGCTGAGGAAACCCCTGCTGCTGAAAAAGCCAAAGAGGAAGCTCCTGCTGAAAAGGTTCCCGCTGAGGAAACCAAAGAAGAAGCTCCTGCTGAAAAGGTTCCCGCTGAGGAAACCAAAGAGGAAGCTGCTGCTGAAAAGGTTCCCGCTGAGGAAACCAAAGAGGAAGCTCCTGCTGAGAAAACCAAAGAGGAAGCTCCTGCTGAAGAGGATAAAAAGGAAGAAGACAGCGGAAAAAAATCCGAATAAACCGGAACCCATATTTCCCCCTGATGCAAACATCCGATTGTTTTTATCTGGGTTACATAAAAAAGCCGTTCGGGTACAAGGGAGAGGTCAGCATTGTACTGGATGTGGATGATCCGGGCGCGTACAAAGATCTGGAATCAGTTTTCGTTCTTCTGGAAGGAAAACTGGTTCCTTTTTTTATTTCAAAGATCTCATTCCGCCCGAACAGCAGCGAGGCGGTGGTCCAATTCAGGGAATCGGCATCCGAGGAAAAAGCTTTGCACATCAGTGGTTGCGAACTCTATCTGCCGGTAGAATTCCTGCCACCATTGACAGGCAATAAATTTTATTTTCACGAGGTAATTGGTTACGAGGTGCAGGAAGCAACGAAGGGTAGAATCGGCCAACTCACAGGCATATTGGACTATCCGGGCAACCCGGTGTTCCAGGTGAATGACGGAAAAAACGAAATTCTTGTTCCTGCCAGGGATGAGTTCATCGTAAAGCTTGACCGGAAAGAAAAAAAGCTTTTCCTGAAAACCCCCGAGGGCTTGATCGACCTGTACCTGTCAGACCTTTAACACCTCCCCTTCTGACCGGGCAATAATGACTGCACCGCATGAGTCACTCCAGACATTTACCGTGGTGCGGAACATGTCCAGAATCCTGTCCACCGCCAGAATAAGTCCCACACCCTCGAGCGGTAAACCCACCGCAGACAGAATGACCGTAATGATGACCAGTCCGGCCATAGGGATTCCAGCTGCCCCGATTGAAGCCAGCAATGCCGTGACCATCACGATGAGCTGCTGCAGTATGCTGAGCTCTATCCCGTAAGCCTGCGCAATAAACAATACCGCAATACACTGATAAAGTGCGGTACCATCCATATTGATGGTGGCTCCCAGAGGAAGCACAAAACTCGTCGTTTTATTGGATACCCCACTGTTGAATTCCAGGGCCTCCATCGTCAGCGGAAGCGTGGCACTGCTGCTGGATGTGGAGAAGGCCGTCAACAGGGGCACGCTCATTCCACGGGCATGCTTGACCGGGTTTGACCGCCCCAGAATCCTTACCAGCAGCGGCAGCGTGATAAAGGCATGGATGGACAGCGCCCCGATGACTGTCAGCATGTATATGCCCATTCGTCCGAATATGGTGAGTAAATTATCCGCATGTTCGGCAACCAGGGCCGAAACGATTCCAAAAATTCCAAGTGGGGTAAACTTGATGACAAACATGGTGATCTTCATCATGATCTCAAATACCGAGTTGAAGAAGTTCACAATGGGGTCCCGGTAAACAGGCGCGACCTTGGTGGTGAAAAACCCAAAGAAAATGGCAAAGAAAATAATGGCAGGTAAATCGGTATTGGCAAGGGATTCAATGATATTCACCGGAATAATCTTCAACAGGGTCTGGCCAAAGGAATCCCGTCCCACGTCCAGGCCATCTACCACTGCACTCAGCCCCAGGTCTGCCCCGACCCCGGGCTTTATCAGGTTAACCAGCACCAGACCCGTCACGATCGCAAATATGCTGGTCGTCATATAATACAGCATCGTCTTCAGGCTCATTCGTCCAAGGTTCTCCGCCGAACCCAGGCCAGTCACCCCGGAAACAATCGAGGAGAAGATCAGGGGAACGATAATCATCCTGAGCGCACGGAGGAAAACATCTCCCATCCAGGAAACATACTTGACGTAGTCTGTAAAGACCACACCAAAAAAGATACTAAGGATCAATGCAATCAGAATTTGCCAGTGCAGCTTCATTTTTAACATCCCATGCCAGGTTTAAGTCCAGAAATCCCTATTAACCCGGCAATATTACAAAAACAATCGCCAATTCACTAATCTTTTTTGGGGCTATGGCTTGCAGTGAAATATTGTCACTTATCCGGTGGTTCTCCATGTCAAAATGACGGGATTGTGCCATGCACCTACGATGGTTTGGCTTTTGCAGGTATTGCCACAGCAGGTAAAGCGCATAAGTTAACAAGCTTCAATATGGAAACATCCAAAAATTTGAACAATGACCAGGCACACACTGCATTGGGTCTGTTCGCGAACAACCTAAACCAACTGGCCCATTCAGGGAAACTGGATCCGGTGATCGGAAGGGACGAGGAGATCAGGCGCATTTTGCAGATTCTGTCCCGACGTACCAAGAACAATCCGATCCTGATCGGTGAGCCCGGGGTCGGGAAAACTGCCATAGCAGAGGGACTTGCTCACCGCATCATCAATGGAGACGTTCCTGAGAACCTGAAAAGCAAAACAATCTTTTCATTGGACATGGGGGCGCTGATCGCCGGAGCAAAGTACAAGGGCGAGTTTGAGGAACGCATCAAGGCCGTGATCAGGGAAGTCGTGGCTTCAGCAGGTGAATATGTCCTTTTCATTGATGAGATCCACACCCTGGTGGGTGCCGGGGGTGGCGGCGAAGGGGCCATGGATGCAGCAAACATTCTGAAGCCAGCACTGGCCCGCGGGGAACTCAAGGCCATTGGTGCCACCACCCTGAAGGAATACCAGCGATATTTTGAAAAGGACAAGGCCCTGGAAAGGCGGTTCCAGACTGTATTGGTGGATGAACCTTCGAGGCAGGATGCTGTCAGCATCCTCAGGGGGCTCAAGGAAAGGTATGAAACCCACCACCAGGTCAGGATCATGGATGAAGCCATCGTGGCTGCGGTGGACCTGTCTTACCGCTATATCTCTGACCGCTTTTTGCCGGACAAGGCAATCGACCTGATCGACGAGGCCGCCGCCAAACTCCGCCTCGAGATGAATTCCCTGCCCGAGGAGCTGGATGAGGCAGAACGGCGCATCCGACAACTAGAAATCGAAAAGGAAGCCATCAAGCGCGAGAAGGATGATGTGAAACTCAGGCAGCTGTCACAAGAGCTGAAGGCGATGCAGGCAGAAAGGGACCGGCTCAGGGAGAAATGGTTGAAGGAAAAAGGCATCGTATCGGAGATCCAATCATTAAAGGCGGCCATTGAACAATACCGGTTCGAAGCGGATCAGGCAGAACGCAATGGCGATTACGGGAAAGTAGCTGAGCTCCGCTACGGAAGAATTAAGGAAGCGGAGGAATCACAGCAAGCCCTGCATCAAAAGCTCCGTGGAATCCAGTCTGATTCCGCCCTGATCAAGGAAGAGGTGGAGGCAGAAGACATTGCCGATGTGGTGTCGCGATGGACTGGTATCCCGGTTTCACGGATGCTGCAGAGTGAAAGAGAGAAGCTGTTGCAACTGGAGGATGAATTGCACAAGCGGGTAGTCGGACAGGATGATGCCATTGAAGCAGTATCGGATGCCATCAGGCGCAGTCGTGCCGGGTTGCAGGACCAGAAGAAACCCCTGGGTTCATTTATCTTTCTGGGGACGACGGGGGTCGGGAAAACGGAGTTGGCCAGGGCCCTGGCAGCCTTTCTGTTCAATGACGAGAATGCCATGATTCGGGTGGATATGTCTGAATTCCAGGAGCGCCATGCGGTCAGCAGGTTGATTGGGGCACCCCCGGGCTATGTAGGCTATGAGGAAAGTGGGCAACTCACCGAGGCGGTCAGGAGGAAGCCCTACTCAGTGGTTTTGCTGGACGAAATAGAAAAAGCCCATCCCGATGTGTTCAACATCCTGCTGCAGGTGCTGGAAGACGGCAGGCTGACGGACAATAAGGGCCGGACGGCAGATTTTAAGAACACGATCGTCATCATGACCTCAAATATCGGGTCGGATTTGATCCGGCAGAGAATGGAGAGCCTGAACGAGGACAACCGCGAGGAGCTGATAAACCAAAGCCGGGAGGAAGTATTTATGTTGCTCAAACAAACCATCCGGCCGGAATTCCTGAATCGCGTGGACGAGATCATCATGTTCAAACCTTTGACCCGGGAGGAGATCAAAGCCATTGTAGGGCTTCAGCTGGAACAGTCGAGGCAATTACTGGAAAACAATGGCATCGGATTGCTGGCCGGGAAAGAGGTGGCAGACTGGCTGGCAGAAAAAGGTTATGATCCGCATTATGGTGCAAGACCCCTGAAGCGGGTGATTCAACGGTTCATACTGAACAGCCTCTCCCGGGAGATTGTGGGCGGGACCGTCAGCAGGGGTGACACGGTAAGGGTTCAAGTTCAAGACAGTAAATTGGTCTTTAAAACCTCAAAAAAAGAATAAGATTTGGTATTTTTGGGGAAAATTCCCCCGGACCATTGAATACACCGCTGTTTATTGCTCGTCGCCTGGGACATGTGAGGGACAAAAAAAGCTTTACCAGGCTTATCAGGTACATTGCCATATTAAGCATCGGCCTGAGCCTGGGCGTGATGATTATCTCCATCGCCGTGGTCACTGGCTTCCAGCGGGAGATCCGGGAAAAGGTCATAGGCTTCGGGTCCCATATTCAGATTACCCATTATGATTACAACCTGACGGCTGAATTCAGGCCGGTCGACAGCAATCCGGAGTTCTTACCAGATCTGCTGACCCTGGAGGGTGTCCGGCACATACAGGTCTTTGCTACAAAGGCCGGCATCATACGCACCGGGGAAGACATCCACGGAATTATTTTCAAAGGGGTTGGCAGCGATTTTGACTGGGCCTATTTTCAACGCCACCTTGTAGAAGGCAGCCTGCCTGAGTTGCATGATAGCGTCCGGTCAGACCAGGTGATTATTTCCCGGTTTATTGCACAGAGGTTACAGCTAAAAACCGGGGATGACCTGGTGGTATATTTCATACAGGACCCTCCCAGGGTGCGCAGGCTTGCGATTGCCGGCATCTATGAGACAGGATTGGAGGAGCTGGACAAGCTTTTCGTACTGGGGGATATCGGCCACATTCAAAGGCTCAACGATTGGAGTGGAGACCAGGTTGGAGGTCTGGAGATCCTGCTCAGTGATTTTAACAGGCTGGAGCAGGTTAACCAGCAGGTGCTGGAGCGGATCCCCTTCAACCTTGACGCCAGAAACATCCGGCAGATCTACCCCCAGATCTTTGACTGGCTGGCCCTCCTGGATATGAATGTTTATGTAATCCTTTTTCTGATGGTTCTGGTGGCAGGGATCAATATGATTACCACCCTCCTGATCTCCATACTGGAAAAAACCAGGCTGATCGGCATCCTGAAGGCCATGGGCGGCAGAAATCTTTTTATCCGCAAGGTTTTTCTTTACCATGCAGGAATGATTATCGGCTGGGGCCTTTTGTTGGGCAACCTCCTGGGTATTCTGCTTTCACTTATGCAAGCAAAATTTGGACTGATTAAACTTCCGCAGGAATCCTACTACGTCACAGAAGTACCAATAAACCTTGAAATAACCCACTTGCTATTGCTAAATACAGGAACCTTTCTCCTGTGCATGGCTATGCTGATAATCCCTTCCTTTATTGTTTCCCGGATCGACCCGGTAAAGGCCATAGAATTCAAATAAGCATTGATTGCCCGGGGTCTGGCGGGGCAGGATCATCAGAAAAGCAATCCGACACTGAGAATGGTCTGGCGGGGCCTGAGGTCAAAGTCCATACGGGTCCCCATGATCGTGACCCCGTCGCCCAGGCTGGTCAGACTGCCCTCATAGCGCAGGTCAATCAACAATGACCCGAATTTTATTCCTGCCCCAAGCTGAAAACCCACGGTGGTATCTTTCAGATGTGGACGTTTTTCCATTTGGATTGTGGAAGTATCTGACTGGTTTAGTAACAGGGAAAAAACCGGTCCTGCCCCCAGCCGCAGCGGACCAACAGAGATTCCTGCCAATAGTGGCATGCTGAGGTGCTGGTATTTCAGAAGGTAGTAATCATCTTCATGAACGAAACCGGAAACTTGCAGGTGCATATCCCGGCCGGTGCTTACGTAGACCAATTCCGGCTGGAAGAAAAACCCGAAAAATGACATAGAGGCTACAAATCCGATATGGTAACCTGAATAAGTATCTCGCAGGAATGTCAGCCTTTCACCGTTTGCTGTGGCTACAATATCAGAAGGCAAGCTGCTGAAATTCAGTCCGCCTTTGAGTCCCGCCTGGAAGGGTCCGGCATCCGCAAGCAATGGAGACAGGAGGATAAGGAAAACAAGAATTGGCTTTTTCATGGCTGTGGTGGCTTTCTTAAATAAACTTGGTAACAGCCTGAATTATTTTACAAACACAAAAAAAGCCGGGAATATCCCGGCTTATATCAGATTTCACAGATCAGGATTCCCGCAGAATCTTAAGCTTTTCCTCAAGCAAAGCGATCTCCTGTTTTCCCTTTTCGATCTTATCCTCGAATTCAGCCTTCAGGATGTCTGCCTTTTTTGAGCTGGCAAAAAAGCCGATGTTGTTCTCCCAGACCTTGATGTCTGACTGGATGGCATTGATCTTATTGGTCAGGAAATTTCTTTCCTTATAAAGGATGTTTTCACTTTGTGGACTGCTTTTGATGTTCTCCAGCTTTGAGCGGAAACTCAGTGTGCTTTTCGCCTTCCTGGAGATGTTAAGCACTTCAAACTGCTGATCGATGGCATTCCGGAACTCGTTTTGTACCTTATCTTTCTGCTTGATGGGAACATGGCCTATGTCCATCCATTTCCGCTGAAAATCCTGAAGGACATCCAGATTTTTGGCATTGTCATCCGTGTACGCATGGGATTTAACCTGCTCAATCAATTCTAGTTTTTTCTTCAGGTTCTCATCCTGTTTCTCCCCAATATTGGAAAAATGGTCTGACTTTTTATCGAAGAACTCGTCACAGGCGGCACGGAATCGTTTCCAGATTTTATCAGAGAATTTGGCAGGTACCGGACCGACCTTCTTCCATTCCTTCTGAAGGGCGATCAGCTCCTCGGTGGTGGTCTTCCAGTCTTCGCTCTCCTTTAAGGCCTCGGCCTGCATGCACAGATTCAGCTTCTGGTTGTAGTTCTCGGTCTGAATGTCCTTATATTTCTTGAAGAATTCCTTCTTGTTCCTGTAAAAAGCATCCAGGGATGCACGGAAACGGTTCCAAACCTCATTGTTCACTTTTTTGGGAGCAAAGCCAATGGTTTTCCACATCTTGAAAAGTTCATTGATCTCATTGGTTTGCTGTTGCCATTGCTTTGGTGAGGCAGGTGTTGTGGCAGCTACGAGCTCTGCTTTTTCGCAGAGCACCACCTTGGCTGCATAATTGTTGTTTTGGTCATCGCGCAATGAATCATAATACTCCTGTCTGCGCTTGTTGAGCTTGTCCGTGGCCGCTTTAAAACGATCCCAGATCTCGTCTTTCTTGTCTTTCAGAACGGGGCCAGTTTCCTTCCAGGCCTCATGCAGTTTCTGAAGTCGCTGAAAGGATTTTGTTATAGAGGATTCAAGCAGAAGCTCCTCAGCTTTCTCACACAATTCGGTTTTGGCCTCCAGGTTCTTTTTCAGGTCAAGGTCCTTCAGCTCTTTGTTGATCTTGACCTTGTCAAAGAATTTCTCAACCAAAAAATGATAATTGTTCCAAAGGGTTCCTTTGGCATTCTGAGGCACAGCACCAACATTGCGCCATTCTTCCTGAAGGTCACGGAAAAGATCGTAGGTTTTCTTTAATTCCTCCTCTGATTCGATCAGGCTTCGCAGATCCTCCAGTATGCGTTCCTTGACCGCAAGGTTTTCCTGTTTTTGTTGCTCCACGGCCTGGTCGAACAATGCCTTTTTTCCCCGGTAGACGGCAAAGGCCTTGTCAAACCGCTCGGTCAGCGGATCCACCGGAACTTCGGCGGCCACCTCCGGCTGTTCCCCGGATTCGGGTTCCTCCGTATCGCCTTCCTCCTGAATACGTTTTTCAAAGTCCGCAATGCTTTCCTCTTTTATCAGTTTGCGGAAAGCAGCCTTCACATAGCCAATATGGGTACGGATGTAATTGACATCCTCCTCCTTGATCAAGGCTTCAGCCACCTCCACAAGTTCCTCCTTCGAGAGGTCTGAATACTTTTCAGCAAGGTCCTCTTCCTTCTCCGCTTCCCGGGCTTTTTCAGCCTGCGCCACTTCCTTTACTTCAGGTGCAGGGGTTTCGGCCTCAGGCGCAGTGGGTTCTCCTTCGGCTTTGGGGGCCGGTGCATCGGCTTCGGATGCTTCAGGGGCAGGTGCATCAGCTTCGGGTGCAGGGGTTTCGGCCTCAGGCGCAGTTGGTTCTCCTTCGGCTTTGGGGGCCGGTGCATCGGCTTCGGATGCTTCAGGCGCAGGCGCAGCTTCGGGCGCAGGCTCCGCATCGGGTGCCGTAGGTGCAGAGGGTTCACCCTCAGGCGCCGGCTCCGCATCGGGTGCCGTAGGTGCAGTGGGTTCGGCTTCGGGCGCAGGCTCCGCATCGGGTGCCGTAGGTGCAGTGGGTTCACCCTCAGGCGCAGGCTCCGCATCGGGTGCCGTAGGTGCAGTGGGTTCGGCTTCGGGCGCAGGCTCCGCATCGGGTGCCGTAGGTGCAGTGGGTTCGGCTTCAGGCGCCGGCTCTGCATCAGGTGCCGTGGGCACCGGGATTTCAGCTTCATCCGCAAGGGGTGCAGCTTTTTCCACTGGTGCCGGAGCTTCCG